>JBHLPN010000342.1:0-3391 GCA_048939445.1 Promethearchaeota archaeon
TTCGGAAATTCTATGACAAATATAAAAGAAGAATATGCTAATTATATTTTCGTAGTTTCACATTTTTTACAAGTTCCTTTCTATGTTTATGCTTATAACATGTCCAATCTATTGGTGATATCTATATATCAATTATACCTTGAGCAAAAAGAGAAGTTTGTTCCGAAGTATCTAAAATTACTTTCTATTGGAAGCTCCCTCTCCCCAGAAGAAATGTTAGCTGAAATAGGGATTAACCTGAATGATCCTACTTTCTGGGAAAAAGGAATCAGATACTTATCTGACAAAATAGATGAGTTAGAACAATTGGTAAAAAACAAATAATCATTTCTTTTTTTATATTATTAAAAATCAGCATTTAGCTGTTTAATTTCTGCAAGGAACAGATCCGCTATCGTAATCCATTTTGTTTTTTCATCGAGATCACTTAAAACTTTTTCTGTGGATTCCTTTCCTTTTTGAAGATATTCGACTGCTTGCTTGTAGTCTTCTAATTCTTTATAACAAATTCCTAGCTTTATGTAAGTTTGATAAACATACCAATCTTCACTACTTATCTCTATTGTTTTCAAAAACTCTTCTATGGCTTGTTCATAAACCTTGAAGTACATTAGAATTTCGCCATAGGTGTCATGATATGTTGCATTTTCAGGTATTTGTTCTATAAGATTTTGAATAACTTCTAAAGATTCTTGTTTTCTATTTAGATATTGTAGCCAAAAAGCCTTATAATTAAGAAGGTTGTTATCCTCAGGATATTTTTCAATTAATTCATTAATTATTTCTAATCCCACTTCTGTATTTTTCATTTCTTTAAGGACATAGGCTCTTTTCACCTGAATATTTTTCTCTTCTTGCGGAAAACTCCTTAGCATTTTTTCTAATAAGGTTAATGCTTGTTTAAATTCGCCTTTATCAAATAAAATCTTAGATTTAGAAAAATACTGATCAATTTTTTCAGGATCCAACTCAATAGCTTCATCAATTTCCATTATAGTTTCAACAACTTTATTTTTTTCATCAGCAAAATTAAAATTATAGGCTTGGATTTCTTGCCAAATTAAACCTTCTAATTTGTCAAATGTATCGACTAATTTTCTTTCTCTTTCAATTTTATATGCTAAATAATTAATATAATCTGGTAAAAATTTACGTAAAGCCCTCCTTAAGCCTTTATCGAAAAGATTATAACAAATTTCCTCCAAAATAGCTGATACGGTACTTTCCATTGTTAATTGAGATATTTCATCTGGAGTGGCTTCATATAAATTATTCAAATATGAAAATTTAGTAATGTGATCCTCTACAATAGCATTGAGCATCCTTTCTAACTTTTCATTTACTTGAAAGTAATATATCTCATTATCATCTTGCTCCAATTTAAAAAATTTTATAGGGAATAGATTTTCTTCAACAATTCGAAGTAAGATGAAATTGAGTTTAACAAGATTTAAATTATAATTTTTAGAAAAATCCTCTTGAGAGATATAAAAAGGAAATTGATCTGGATGATTTATTGCCAAAAATAATAATATTTTGTGAAAATCTTCTTCAGACTCTAAGGAGGATTCTACTTTTTCATATGGTAATTTTAATACATTATTTAAAAACCGGAACTTAATATCGTCATCTTTTATCTTATATTTCTTAAAGAAATCAATTGTTGATTTAGTAATTTCTTTAATGCGTCTACCTTCTTCCTCTAAAATCGATTGCCTGTCTAAATCGTACAATCTCAGGATATTTGAATATTCAGATTCGCCCAATCGTGTAATTCTATATTTTCTTTCTTCTTTTCTTACAAATCCATCTTCAATTAACTTATTTATATTTTTTGATAATGAGGATTGATTTATTTTAAGGGGTTCATTAAGAAAATCTGCCCATTTACAAAAATTGTTATTAAATAACATCCAGAGAATCCAATGATCGTAATTTCGTTTTCTCATTATTACATCTGGAGGATAACTCAACTTTCTTTTTTGTTTTTTTGCTTGAGATAATTCATAAAATCGATCTCTTCCTTTAGAAGTAATGACATATCTATTGTAAGCTGGTTTAACTATATAACCACTTTTCTTAAGTTTTCCTAGATATTCATATAACGTTGATTTAGGAATTGCCTCTTCAGATTTCGAATTTTTTATATCCAGGAAATTTGCTCCTGAACAGAAATCGTTATTATTTAACATCCAAAGTATGATTAATTCAAAATTAAGCTTTCTAATTACGGATGAAGGTTCAATAATTTCTTTAGGTGGATAATTGATTACGTTTGTATTTACCAAGATGAGACTTAAAAGTGTTTTTTTCTTATTACATGATTAGATAGGGTTAAAATCTATAAAAATGTTTGGATTCCAAAACCTTTATTGGAATCCACCTGGAATATAATACAAAAAACTATATATGCACACTAAATCTAACTATCACTGATGAAAAAATAAAAGTTCTAGAATTATTTTTTAGAACTTTTTGATGCTTTCATAATAGATGCGGCAGCCAAAAATGGGAGAGATGGGCAGCGAGCTGAGGGAGAGAGAAGGGCTGTAGGTTTGGAAGAGAGCTCTGTTGTTTGTTATTTAAACTACAATTTGAGCTCTCTTTATCTTAAAAACCCTGAAAGAAAAAAACTATTGATTCTGAAAAAACATAAAACATTCTAGCTAATCTGAGCGACTTACTGCCCAAAATCCCACCATAAATTAAACTAAATAAATTAAATTCCTTACTGATGCTAATCTTTTAAAATTCCATATCCAGTAAAGGAACTATTAAATTTTATCATTTAATTCTGTTAATTTTTTATATTATTGTAAATGGTTTATTAAATGAATAAAACAAAGTTTTATATTTTTTTAAATCTAATCTTACATTAAATAATATTCTCAAGTATTATTTGTAAATGGCAGTCTAATGAGCAATACAGGTGTAAAACTCAAATTTAAAATAACAGTGGTTGGAGATGGAAGAGTTGGAAAAACATCTCTAATTAAAAAATTTACTCAAGGTGGATTTCAAGAGGATTATATCAAGACAATTGGAGCTCAATTCTCTGTCTACAATAAAAACATTGATGATGATGTAATAGAATTGTTATTTTGGGACATAGCAGGCCAAGATGAGTTCAACTTTTTACGCCCTTCATTTTTTAAAAATAGCAGAGCTGCTATAATAGTATATAGCCTTGAAGAAAATGAACTTGGCGAAGAAAGCTTCAACCATGTATTAAACTGGTATGAAGATATCATTCAATTCTGTGGAGAGATTCCAATTGTTTTGTTTGCTAATAAAGTTGATTTAGTAGATGAGAATAGCTTGGATAAATCCAGAATTCAAGAAAAAGTCGATAATCTTAAATTTCTTGGATACTATATAACATCTGCTAAAA
>JBHLPN010000343.1:0-3385 GCA_048939445.1 Promethearchaeota archaeon
GGTTTTCCAATTGACTTTTATGGTCAAACGAAATACACTCAAGAACGATTAATAAGAGAGATATGTGATGATAATCATTGTATTTTAAGATTAGGTACTGCCTATGGATTAAGTCCACGAATGCGTTATGATTTAGTTGTAAATACTTTTGCAGCTAGGGCAGAAAGATTTAAAAAAATAATAGTTTTTGGTGGAGAACAAGAGCGTCCATTTGTCCATATTCGTGATATTTCAAGAGCAATTTTTCATGTCATCCAACATAAATTACATGGAATTTATAATGTAAGGGGTGAAAATCTTAGCCTATTGAGGTTAGGAGAAATTGTTAAGAGTATAACAAATTGTGAAATTGAAATAAATACAAATATTGTTGATAAAAGAAGTTATATGGTAGATAGTACTAAATTATTAAATACAGGCTTTGAATTCAATTATACTATAGAAGATGCTGTAAAAGAAATAATTAATTCTCCAACTATATCAGAATTTCATAAAGGAATTTACTCTAATCTAAAATTAGCTGAAAGAGTAAAAATAGCAAAAACAATTGGAAGAAGAGAATTACAAGTAATCAAGGGAGGAATAGCTGTTGATGATAGAGGCACATTAAATTTTGCTAATGATTTTAATTTCTATGGTGTCAAACGTTTCTATCAAGTCCAAAATTTTAATACATCAACTATTCGTGCATTTCATGGGCATATGAATGAAGCAAAGTATGTTTATGTTCCAAAAGGTTCTGCTATAGTTGCTGCTGTTGAACTAGATGATATAAAATCTCCCTCAAAAAATCAAAAGGTTAATCGTTATATTCTATCTGATAAAAATCCCCAGGTATTATTTATACCACCTAGATATGCTAATGGTTTTAAACCATTGGAAGAAGATACTCGCATTGTTTTCTTTTCAACCAGTTCTCTTGAAGAGAGTAAGGGCGATGATTATCGGTTTCCAGTAGATTATTGGGGAAAAGAGGTTTGGGAAGTAGAGAATCGTTAAAGAAAAAAATAGAAAAATATGGTGATAAGAGTCTCAAATATTTTAGTTCTCGGTATAAGTGGTATGTTAGGATCAGTAGTTTTTGACTATCTATCTAAAAATTCTAATTTTAATGTATATGGAACAGTGAGGAATCCAGATTTTTTAAAAGATAAGGTTTATCTATTTAATGCAAAAGAAATTTCTCAATTAGAGGATCAAAAATTTGTTAAATTAAAAATTAAATACATAATAAATTGTATTGGGATTACAAAGCCATTTTCAAAAGATGATGATCCTGAAGGAGTTAAACGAGCTATAAATATAAATGCAGATTTTCCATGGAAATTAGCTGATTATGCTAAAAAGCACAATATTAAAATTATCCAAATTGGTACTGATTGCGTATATTCTGGGAAAAAGGGGGCTTACAATGAAGACGACACCCATGATCCTTTAGATGTTTATGGAAAAACTAAAAGTTTGGGAGAAGTATTTGATGGTTCAATGTTGATAATAAGATGTTCAATTATAGGTCCTGAATATAAAAAAGAAACTTCATTTTTGCTCGAATGGTTTTTAAGTCAGCCTAAAGGAGGAACTATTGGAGGATTTGAACATCATATTTGGAATGGCATAACAACACTTCAATTTGCTCAATTGTGCGAAAAAATTATATTATCTAATCTTTATAATAAGATTCTTAAGAGTTCACATGTTCATCATTATACTCCTAATAATACTGTTAATAAATATCAATTAATGCATATCTTCAACGATGTTTTTGAAAAAGAATTAAATATTAATAGAGTCAATCTACCAGAACAAAAAGTAGACCGTTCACTTACGACAAAATACTCTGAACTAAGTAAATATGTAGAAAAGAAGGATATCAGAACTGCGTTGGTTGAATTAAAGAATTTTATGATTGATAATAATTATAGATTTTAAATATAATTTTATTTTATCTATCAAAATTTTTATAGAAGTTTAGAGAATTTCCTATTAAAATATTGCATATTTTATTTGATATATTTTTTCCATAATGAGAGACGGGCTCAACTTTTCGGGTTAATGCTAATTCTACAGCATCGAGCATTTGATCAACATTCATACCAGTTAATATATTTACACCAAGTTCTATTAAATCTATTCTTTCTGTGCTTTCGCGTATTGTCATACATGAAGTTCCTAAAATGGCACATTCTTCTACAACTGTCCCACTATCAGTAAGCACTAATGTTGCTTCTTTTTCCATACCTAAAAATTCTAAGTATCCTTGAGGTGGAATCGGATTTATTCCATCTGGAAAATTAAAGTTATATTTTTCCATCATGATTTTGGTTTTTGGCATTAAAATGAATTTAATCTCCGTTTTCTTCCTTTTATAAAGCTCTCCTAGAAATTCTAGAATTACTTGAAGATTTCCTTTATTTTCTGTATTTTCTGCCCTATGACATGTAACGAGATAAAAAGGTTTATCTTGTTTGAATTTAGTTTCGACAACATTTACAACTTCTAATATAGGATTTCCAATCACCCAACATCTTCGTGGATTTAATCCCTCTCTTAATAAATTTTCTCTATGCTCTGGTAAATAACAAAGATTCATATCAGATAAATGATCAATAATTTTTCGATTTTTTTCCTCTGGCATCATCCAATTTTTACTTCGCATACCAGCTTCTATATGAATCAAGGGGATATTCAATTTTGTTGTCGCCAATGCAAATCCTAAACTACTATTATTATCACCCAATACTATGACAAACTCAGGATTTTCATTAAATAATACTTTTTCAAACTCTATCATTAATTTAGCAACCTGAGAAGCATGAGTCCCACTTTTTATATTTAAATTATAATCAGGTTTGCGAACTCCTAATTGATCATAAAATATTTTATTTAAGTTGTAATCATAATGCTGACCGCTATCAACAACTATATTCTTAAAATACAGATCCAATTTTTTAATAATTTGAGAAAGACGAATAATATCTGGTCGAATTCCGATACACGTAATAATTTTTTTCATAGTATCCCAAATGTACTAAACTATCAAAAAGTTTTTGATTTTATTGATAAAGATTGATTTTCAATAATATCAATTCTAAAATAAAGATTCTGCATCATTTTAAACCAAATCGAAAAACTGCTTTCAAAATTTGTTTAAATCTTTTGGTTTTTTTAAAAGTTAATCCAATTTTTTTTAAGAAATAATGAAATAGGCATGAAAAGATATTCACAGCTATTTTTGTTAATATGATATTTGATGAACCATATGCGCGACCATAAACTTTTATAGGACACTCTTTAATTTTAAAACCTGATAATGACACTTTTAAAATTTGTTCTGTACAAAAAGCATAACCATGATATTTAGTGTCATAAAAAATAGGAAGGACTT
>JBHLPN010000078.1:0-10781 GCA_048939445.1 Promethearchaeota archaeon
ATGATTATTTTAGATGTTAATGGATTTCCTTTTTGATTTTCAAGATACTGAATAATTGATTTTGAAAATTCATAAGCTTTATTTATCTCATTTCTTAGTATGATTAATCCTGCCATTAAATCGTACTCAGCGAAAAATTTCTGAACTATTAATTTCTCGATTTCTAATCTTTTAGGATTAATTAATTGTTCTTTATCTTTAATGATTTCTCGGTTTTTAAAGACAAGATAATCTTTATATTCAGATTTATTTTTTTTATAATCCATTTCAGAAATAATTCTTAAATCAAATTCAAATGAATTCTGCATTACATATTTAAAGAAATTAACAATATGATTGTAAAGGAACTCATGATCTGAAAGGATTAATGCTTTCTTTCCAAAAAAGATTGTTCTAAAGACATACACCATTAGCATATCCGGGATATTCAATTTAATTAAATCAAATTTAATGGAATCTGTTTCAGGGGTTATTGATTCTTCACTTTTCTTAGCAGCTTCACTTTCAGGGAGCTCAATTTTAAAATCTGCCACTATACAATCTCTTACAACTAAATTTTTATCTACATAGGCAATAAATGAATGTTCACATATCATACCGCTTGCTATATTGATGGCTAAGAGTCCTTTTGAAACATTTTTCGTAGCATCGTCTGAAATTTCTATATTATCCCATAGTGAACAAATTGGACACCGAACTTCAATTTTCGCCATGTTCAATCAGAAAATAAATAATATTAAATATAATTTTTACGAATAATTTTATATGGTTTATTAAAACCTTAATTTTGTATAATAAATGTGGTTTTTACACTTATTAATTTTGCTCAATAATTATAAGTAGTTTACATTAAAGCTGATTATTAATATCTTTTAACTTTCCCGTAATTTCTCTCGATCAAATTTGCTATAAGTAAACAAAATATCGTACTTAAAACTTCTGCTGCCAAAAATGCCATAGAATTATCTAAAAATGTTACAAAGATAAAGAATGTAATAAAGAAAAAGACATTAAAAAGAATAAAAACTATTAATAAAGGTTTTGTAATCGGAAAATCTAGAAATTTCTTTATTTTTGAACTAATAATTGATTTTTTACGAAAACCTCGTTTTAATTTTTCTCTTCTCTCTACTTGGGCATAACTTTCAAAAATAATAAGAGTAGCATAGAATAGGGCAATCCAAACACCAATTGGAATTAGAACTACAATGATATGACTTCCCATTGCTAATAAATATTGACCTATAAATATAAAATATAATTGGAATAATCCACATATCGATAGTAGTAATAATCCAATACCGAAATAATCCTTTGATAACCAGCGAATTCTAATTGGCATCTTTCTATTATTTAATTGGTTAATAGTGGGCCCGGCGCGATTTGAACGCACGACCTTCCGCACGTCAAGCGGACGTCATACCGAGCTAGACCACGGGCCCCGAATTTCAATATAAAAAATATTGAAATTAACGATATTTAATTTATATTAATAAAAAATAAATATTTTATTAAAATTGATAATTTCAACTTATTTGAAATGTTAATCTCTTATTTTTAGAAAAATAAAAAAATAGAAAATTATAAAACTAATTGGTTATAATTTTTTTTCTCTTAAAGCTCTGATCATTGGTAGATCATTTCCAGAAAGAATCTCTAGCATTGCTCCTCCTGCTGTTGAAATAAATGATACTTCATCTGCTTTTCCGGCCATTGAGGCAGCAGCACCCATTTCACCACCCCCTATTATCGTAAGAGCTTTGTTTTTCTTTGTAGCAGCTACCATAGTTTCAACAATTTCATTTGTAGCTTTTCTAAAAACTTCTTTTTCAAATATTCCTGGAGGTCCATTTGCGATAATTGTCTTGCATTTCATTAAAATATCATTAAATTTGTCAACAGTTTTTTGACCAATATCTCCTGTTGTCGTGTTATATGTACCAGCCTCATCTATTCCGATACTTTTTCTATTACCGTTGTCATCGATGATAAGATCTTCAGGAAGAATAATTTTATCCTTATATTTTTCATAAGTGTCCATTATCATTCCTTTATTTGCCTCCAAATCTTCAGCTATTAATTTATGGTTTGGTTCACCCATGTTTTTGCCTAAGGCTTCAAAAATTAAGATTGCGGTGAGTCCTGAACATAAAGCATAATCCAATTTTTCATTATCAAAATTGTACTTCATTGCTTTAAATTTATCTATAGCTTTTGCCCCACCAATTAACATTGCCATAGGTTTTTCAGGATCTTGCATTATTTTCTTCAATGCATCTAATTCTTTATCAGTGATTGGTCCTGCCATCATTTTTGGCCAACCAACAATAGATGCGTGAGCACGATGAGCTGCTCCAAATGCGTCTACAATAACATAATCTACTAATGGAAAAAGGGTTTTCACCAACTCAGTTTTTTCTGCTTCAGAAAAATCTTTATAATTTTTCATTTCTCCTTCAAATTTTCGGACATTATTAAGTACTAAAACTTCTCCAGGTTTAAGATCTTTAATTGCTTGAATTGCTTGTTCTCCAAAAATATCTTTAACAAATTTTACAGGTCGTCCTAAATGTTTTTCTATTTCTCTCGCATGTATATCCAAATCTGTGAAATCCTCACTTCCTGGACGTGATTGATGCGCTAGAATAATTACAGCACTTTTTTTGAAATATTCATTTAAAGCTGGAACTAATGCTCTAATTCGGGGTGAATCCCTGATTTCCATTTTGTCAACATCGATATTGGAGTTAATATCAACTCTCATTAATATTTTCTTTCCTTTTAATTTCACATCCTTAAAAGATGTATAGTCAATTTTCATTTGAGTCTTCACTTTAAATTAGGATTAAAAATTGATATAATTGTAATTTATAATTATTTTGAGTAGTTATTATTTTTTTTCAAAAATTAGTAAAATACAAAATTTATGTATTGTTAATTATTGCAATAGATTCAAAATTTCGCAAAGGAAATGCTAAATGAGTGAAATAAAAGATATTCTCTTAAAACTACTAGAGAAGAAAATTTCCTTAGAAGACGCTGAAAAATTGCTAAAGGCGAATCTGATCGAAGAGGTAGGAGATATAGCAAAATTAGATATTTTTCGTAAAACAAGAACTGGTATACCTGAAGTAATATATGCTCACAATAAAGATCCTCAAATTTTGATAGAGATTATACTTAGATTTCTGAAAAGCAAGAATTTTGCGATTATTTCTCGTTATAATGAGGAGCAAAAAGCCATAATCCTTCAGAAATTTGATAATCATAAAGATTATATTATTGATATCAATGAATTGGGGAAAATCATTGTTATTAAAGAAACATCATATAATTTTGTTAAAAAAGGAGGAATCGTTGGGATTATTACCGCAGGAAGTTCGGATATACCAGTAGCAGTTGAAGCGGAGGTAATTGCAAAAGCTATGGGTTGCGAGATTATCTCGAGTTATGATGTGGGAATTGCTGGCATACACAGGATTTTTACTCCCTTAAGTAAAATGATAAAAGATGGGGTACATGTGATAATTGTTTGCGCTGGTATGGAAGGGACACTCCCTGGAGTAGTTGCAGCACTTGTAGATGTTCCAGTTATTGGTATTCCAATATCGAGTGGATATGGTGTAGGTGAAAAAGGTATGGGTGCATTAACCACCATGTTGCAATCCTGTTCCCCAGGTTTATTGGTTGTAAATATAGATAATGGATTTGGAGCAGGTGCTTCAGCTGCTATTATTGCTAATAAAATTGCTGAATAATTCAAATTCATAGATAGTATGTTATATTCTCATTGAATTAGAAAAATTATATAAATATTCAGATTTAATTCTCTTTTAATTAATCATAAAAAAAAATTATAGATAGTATAAAAAAGTGAAATTTATGGCACCAACAGCAGATTCAATATTAGCACTATCAAAACTGCGTCAGTTAAATCCAGAGTTAGGATGGTATGTTATTCCACTACTTGCTATAGTATTATACATTTATGGCGTGGAAATTAAAAATGCTAGAGAAACAGGAAATTGGAGTACAATCTTCGCGGGGTTAACTATATTAGGTTTGGATTTGATTAATGAAATATGGAATGGACTTGTTTTTGCTTTTACAGATTACTCCGCATTTTGGACTACTCCTGGAGCAAGTGCATATATTATTTTAATTGGATGGAATATTGAAATTGCTTTTATGTTTTCTATTGCAGGTATTATTTTCGCTAAGTTTTTACCAGATGATAAAAACAAGAAAATACTTGGAATTCCTAATCGATGGGCTATGGCAATCGGGTTTACTTTATTCTGTGTAATTGTGGAAATTTTCTTGAATTTGGGCAATTATTTAATCTGGGAGTACGTATGGTGGCATTGGTATAATCCATTTCTGATCTTTTTAATAGGATATTTTCATTTCTTTGTAGGAGCTTTTTATGTGTATGATTTACCTGATAGAAAGTCAAAAGTGAAGGTAGTTGGGATAATCTATGCTATAGGTATCGGGCTTTTATGTATATTTCTGCCCCTTGGTATTGCGGGAATAATCAATTTTTAATACATTTTAACTTCTTTTTTTTCTTTTAATTAAACATATTTTTAATTAAATATCTAAACGTTTAATGAATTTTTTTACTCCAAGTGAAAGACTAGATTATTCAATATCTTATCCCTTTTTGATATCTCTAGCCCCATAATTTAGTATAGATAACTATAAATAGGTAAATTAATATAATTAATATTGAACTTATTTTTCATTTAATAAAATCTATAAAAAAAACTTTAAGAATAAGTAGTTGAGACCCCGATGGTCGCATCTATTGATCATACTGAACTTTTTGAAAAATCTAAAAAGTTATTTGAAGATGGTGACATTCTTAATACTTTAGAAAACTATGAGAAAGCAATGGAACACATTGATCGTTCACAAATTAAAAATAAACCAGAATATATTCAATTTCTGGAATCTATTCTAAATCATTGCAGAGAAAAGAATTTACCCGAAGAAGAAGCATTAGTTTTAAGGGCATTAGGAAGGACCTACACTCTTTTTAAACAATATCCTGAAAGCATGAAATATCACTATCAATCATTAAAGATCCAAAAGAAATTAGGTAAAAAATTGGAAACAGCTGAAGGGTTAATATTCCTTGCTGAAGATCTTGAAGTGTCAGGAAATTTTGATAAAAGTATTCAAGCATTCCAAGAAGCATCAGAAGTTTTTCAGGATTTGGGTAAATTAAGAAAAGTTAAAGAAATTAAGAAAGAGATTACGAGATTAGAAGAATTTTCAAGAGAAATGGTTGAAGACGAGTATATATTGCATAAGTTTAATGTTGATAAATATTAAGTAATTCAACATTGGAACTTATTTTCCAACTATTTTTTTTCCTATTTTTTATTTCTACTAAATTTTTATCAAATGTTTCTAAAAAGTGTCAAAAATTTGTTTTATTTGTGCATTAACTAATAATTGAACCTTTTTTATAGATAAACCAGTATCTTCACTTATTTTTTTAAGGTTGTCATACTCTGGTTTAATGTTAACGATTTCCAAGCCCTTATCCGATTCAATAAATGAAATTTTAAAATCTAATTCATAAGTTTTTTCATTTATTTCAATGCTTTTTCTTTCAATTCTTCTATTAATGCAAACACGGTTAATTATATTAAATCTTACTCCTAAAGTTCCTAATTCTTGTATTATTTTTTCACATAACTTGAAAATTTGTTCTGGATAACATAGAACTTTTATTATATGCCCTGGTCTATTTTTTTTGGTTATACTCGGAAATATTTGAATGTCTAAAATATCTTCTTTTTCGAGTATGGTGATAAAATTTCCAAGAAGTTCGCCAGATACATCATCAACATCCGTTTCTAATATAGAAACTTGCTCAACGTACTTCTGTAGAGGGTGGCTTAATTTGGAAAAATTAAATGCACTATCCTCACCATAGATTAATCTTAAAATATTTAGGAAATTATCAAATTCCTTTTGTCCTGTACTGAAAATAGTTTTTAAAATTTTCATTTCCACTTGGTATTGAAGAACTTTAGGATCCAAGTTTGCTAATAATGCTGCTCCTGTTGGTGTAACTAATTCAGATTCTATTGGTCCTCCATATGTTATTAAATTGGATTTTTCTAGAATTTTTAAAGTAGCAGGCGCCGGAATAGCAAGGATTCCATGTTTTGTGTTAACTGTACCCCCTCCTAAAGGTAATTTACCACAAGAAACCTTGAAATTTTTATCAAAACCACCAATCCTATCAAGAGCAGTTGCTACTCCTATGATATCTATAAATGTATCAACTGAACTCAATTCATGTAAATGAATATTATTAATTAATTCTCCATGAACTTCCACTTCCGCTTGAATTAATGAATTTAAAACCTTATTAGCATAACTCTTTGCAGAATCTGATATTTTAGATTTTGAGAGAAAATCATTCAAAGATTTCTGCAAGGTTTTAGCTGTTCTGTGGTCTTTAGTTTCTTTTATATCTATTTTTAACTGATTCAATTGAATTCCACTACGTTCCTGATGAATTAATTCAATATTTAATTTTGAGATATCTGGAAAATAGTTTTTCAATTCTTTTAATTCTAACAATATCCGATTAGGTTCTGGAACTAATCCTAGAAGACCAGCTAAAAACATATCACCTGATATTCCAGAATTATGTAAATCAATATGTAATATTCTCATTTTATAAATTTTTAGAAAATGGTAGTAAACTCAAAAACTTATGTGATAACAATTTTATAATTATATTATCTTTTTAATAATATTAAGAATTACTAAAAATAAATTAAATAATTCAAGTTAAGGGCAAAATTAAATATGTCGGAACTACAAACTCTTAAGGCTTATATGAATCAATTACCAGCAACTTTATTAAAACTCTTAAATATAGATCCCCCTCAAAACACCATACCTGAACCAATTCAAGAAATCGTTGAATTGTATCAGGGAATAGAACGTATCAGCATAAATTTAATTGATAATTTCGGTCTCTTTGAAATTACTTATCTAAAACCACAATTTATGATTACCAACTCGGAAGTAATGCTATTACTAAGCACTAAAAACCCGTACACTTTAGGAGTACTACACCAATTAATTTATGGAGGTTTTGAAGTCGAACCAAATGGATTTCACCTTTTGAGAGCTATAAATAATGGTGGGAAAACAACTTGTCTTATTGGAAGACAAAAAGATATTGAAAGATATGATGGTGGTACAAAATCTATTGCTAAGGATTCTGATATGAGTACTTGGGTAGAATCTGCAAAAGCCATTAATACACATGACCTTTCATGGATGCATTATTTAGATTTTGAGAATTTACATAAACAACAACAACAACTTAGGCAAAGAACTCCAGAGGATTTGATCGAAAAATTAATAAATAGAACTGATAAATGGATCTTGGGTAATTTTAAACAACTCAGATCAAATTCATTAATGATTATTATTGGGGATCATGGTAGGGTGAAATTAAACCTTGAATATTCTGGTAAGATTGCACAATGGCGTGAAGCGAGTGTACCAATAGCTATCTTAATAAGAAAATAAAACCCTTTTATCTTAATCATATTTAATATTTCTCTAGTTGTTTAAAATGGAAGAATACAAACGTTTTACAGTTTCTCTTTCTCAAGATTTGTATAACAAATTTGAGGAATTTAGAAATAAATTGGGAATTTCAAGATCTGATGCTATTCGGAAGGCTATGCACCATTTTATGATACAAGATGAATATATATCTGTTGTATCAGAAAATGTAATAGGGTGCATTACAATAATGATGGCACATGAACATGTTGATCTAAATCATGAGCATTCTCATGAAGAATTACTTGATTCCGATCACAATCATGAATATAGTTCAAGATCTCTTTACGCGAATGTTCAACAAACAGATGAAATCTTAAAAAATGATATACAACATCATTTTCACGATATAATTATATCTACAATGCACGTACATTTAGAATATGAAAAATGTTTAGAAATTATTGCGGTATCAGGACCATATAAACGTGTAAAGAAATTAAAAGATGATCTTCAGAGATTGAAAAGTATACTGTCAATAGGATTCTTTATAATTGATAAAGATTTTACTTAAAAAGATATCAATGATTATTAAGAAAGTAGAGAAATAAGAATAAAAAATTCCATTATCTCAAGAAGGAGAATAAGGTATAAGGCGATTTGGTTTGGAATTTTTATTCTTTATTTACATTTTGTGGGTTGTGTGTTCGTAGATAGAAAATCTCCTTCTAAAAATTTAAACACTACTGGACTAAAAAATTAGTAATTTTCAATTAGAAATCAAAATATCAAAAGAAGAAAATATAGTAAGAAAAAAAAAATTTAAAACTTAAGGCGAGAATTTTATAGATCTTTCTCTTGAACTGTCTTTCTATTATTGGCTTTGGCTCTTGTAATTGCTTTGTCAAGAATATCAATGATAGCATCATTAAGTGCTGGTCCATCAATCAGATCTCCACTTGTATTGCAACCCTTACCTTTAATATATTCCCGGACTTTACTTTTTACAAAAAGAGCCTCAACAGCAGATTTTTTAGCCATTTTCTTATTCCTCCTGTAATGTTTTAAAAATGTTTTAAATAAATTATTTAATTTAATTATTATTCCGTCTTCCTTATTTTTAAACTTTAAGGTTAGATCATCTTAAATGATGAATAACAACCTTCTAAATGCAATTTTTGTTAATTTAAATTATATGAAAAATGTGGGCAGATTTTAAAATAAATAAGAATTTTAGTAAGATATAATAAATTCCAAATTGGAAATAACTGTTTTAATTAAAAAATTAGGAATCTCTATTTAAAAACACTTGCTCTTAATGGAAAATGGGAGTATAGATCTAATATTAAGAATTTAGGTATTGAAAATAAAAAGTATTGTGAGTGGGAAAATAATGAAAAAAAGCTTATATATTATAGAATTCCAAAGATTATTAATCAAAAAAGAAAAACCTTCATTAAAAAAACCTTAGGTATAATCTTTTTTCCATTCTCATATTTTCTGTTCACACGTATGATTAATCAATTTTTGGAATATCGCATAAAAAAAGAGAACTTCTAACTTTTAATCAAGATATTAAATAAATATTAACGAGAAAAATTGAAAAGAGTAATTTATTCAAAAGCTCCAGTCCGAATTTGTGATATTGGTGGTTGGACTGACACATGGTTTTATCCAAAAGGTGCTATTTTTAGTATTAGTATTGATCTGTGTAGTCATGTTAAGATTTTGCCAAATCTTTCAAATAAAATCAATATTTTTTCAGAGAATCTCAACTTACGTACAGAAATCCAAGATTTTCATAAAATTGAGTATGATGGTAATCTTGATTTGCTTAAAGCAGCAGTAAAAAGAATGGGTATTGTAGAAGGTATAGACATTAATGTTAAAGCAGAAGCACCTCCTGGTTGCGGAACAGGAACAAGTGCTAGTGTGGCTGTAGCATTAATTGCAGCTTTAGCTCACTTGTCCAATAAAAAACTAACCCAAAGAGAAATTGCAGAATTAGCTCATAAACTTGAGATTGATGAATTAAAGTTAGAAAGTGGAGTTCAAGATCAGTATGCTGCAGCTTATGGGGGTATTAATTTTATGGAAATTGATTATCCTTCCGTAAAAATATCTCCATTATATATTAATGATGATAGGTGTAGAGAACTTGAGAGCCGATTAATTTTAGTCTATTTAAGTTCAAGAAGTTCGAATATAATGCATAAAGCTGTAATAGACAATTACAAACAGGGTGATGAATCTACATTAAAATCTCTGGATATTATAAGAAATTGTGCCTATGAAATGCGAGAGGCAGTTAATTCAAAGCATCTTGATTTAATCGGAAAGATTATGAATAAAAATTGGAAAGCCCAAAAGAATTTACATCCTCTCATGGTTAACCCAATTATTAAGAAAGTAGAAAAAGTTTCAGAAAGATATGGGGCTATAGGATTTAAATTAAATGGTGCTGGAGGAGGTGGATCTGCTACAATTTTAGCAAAAAAAGGATCTGAATACAGACTTAAAAGAAGAATGATTGAAGAAGGATTTCAAGTACTCCCTATAAAATTAAATTTCAAGGGCGTTCAGACTTGGATAGAAGAATTAGATAATTTTGAGCTTTAAAACTCATAAAAATTGAAAAGTCTGTTCTTTTTATAATTACTTTTTAATAATTTTTCATGAGAGTACAAGATCAAAAACCTAAGCCTACAATAATTAAAAGATCTTATGAAAACACAAACATTCATAATTTATTTATATTTAATAGATCTGGTGTCTGTTTTTATAGTAAGAGTTTTACAGATTATTTTGAAATGGAGAAAAATTTAGTTTCCCCTTTCATTACAGCATTAATGTCTTTTTCTACAGAAATGATAGGAAAAAAGTTCAAGACAATAGAAATGGGGGATGTAAAATTTGTTATTTTTGAGAAAGGGGTAATTAATTACAATTTTTTATGCGATACAATTGAAAATGAAACATACTTGGAAGAAACTATTTCAAAGATTAATAAACGATTGATTACATATATGCGTAAAAAAGATATTAAAATAAACAAACACGTTGTATATAACGGTCAATTTAAAGAGATTATTGATGAGATTGTTGATGATGCATTTAGTAAAGAGTTCAACTTAAAAATAGAAGAACAACTCATAGATTATATGAAAGAATTAATATTAATTGACGAAATTGATGGAGTTATTCTTTTAACGGATAGAGGTAGGGTGATA
>JBHLPN010000079.1:0-10769 GCA_048939445.1 Promethearchaeota archaeon
ATTGAACTCCCGACCTTCGCGGTGTAAGCGCGACGTCATAACCACTAGACCACTGGCCCATAACTAAGCGCAATCGGTGGGATTCGAACCCACGAGTCCGTTGGACACCGGTTTAGCAGACCGGCGCTCTACCAGGCTAAGCGACGATTGCTTAATTACTTAACATTTGATATAATACAATGTCAATATAACGATTCAAAATTTTAATATTTTATTATCTAATTAAAAAAATAAAAGAAAAAGAAGGGTAAATACAATTTATTCAGATATTATCTCAAAAACCATTTTCTCGATGATAGGTTTTTTTGTATAGCGTTTATCATAATACCACCCCACTAGATGTGCTTTCTGCTCTGGAGTTTTATCAGGTACTGGTGGAACTACGATTATCATAACACCATTAGATAAATATTTCAATATTCGTTTATCAATCGTATGAAGCTTTTCATTTCCAGAAGGATGACTATGCCACATCCAGACAATATCTACCCCCATTTCAGCCTTGAATTTACGCATATTATAGATTTTAGATTTCTTATACCGCATCCAACTTCTTGGTTTAACATGAACTTTATTTTTTCGTAAATCAGGATTCATTATAAATTTAGTACAGATGCCAAAATTCTCTTTACGATCAGCAAAGAGCCATCCATGGATGATGTTTGGATATTCCTCTGCTGCTTTTTTAGTAATCTCTTTAAATAAACTTTCTGGTATTAAATAACGAAAATCCTTTGCCCCGCTCATTTCTTCACCAACTCATTTAAGTGTCAATGTAGCATAAAATTTATATTTTACTTATTGATTATTTGGAGTCTAAGAAGGGCATATGCAAAACAATAAGAAATTTATTTTGTTGATTATAAACTATTTATAGCATTGAAGTAAATTAAGTATTTAAATAATAATAATCCTAATTACGCAGACGTAGCCTAGCTGGTAAGACGCCGGCCTTGAGATTATTAGTATCCAAACAATATAGCCGGTGCGCGTAAGCGCTCGGGGGTTCGAGTCCCTCCGTCTGCGTTTTTAGAAAAATCTAAAAAATCAAGCATTAAGGGCTATTGGCGCAGGCAGGTAGCGCAGCAGGCTCTTAACCTGACATTAATGAGAGGTTCTCTCATGAAAAGGAGGGTCGGGGGTTCGAATCCCTCATAGCCCGCTACTTTTTTTAAGAATTTAGTTATGAAAAATTCTATAACTATCATAAACCAATTTAAAGATATTGAAAAAGTATTTCAAAATCTACCAAATCAAATGGTTTCAAAATGTAGCCATCAGCTTTAATTTCCTCCATTTTTTTCTCTACTTCTGAGCTAGGTATGGCAGTTAACAAATATACAGGAACATTTTGATATTTTTCGTGTTCCTTAATCATTTTGCAGATCTCATAACCCGAGATGTCCGGTAAGATGATGTCTAATAATATAAGTTTGGGGAGACCACCCCGTATCACTTCAATTCCTTTTGTTCCACTTACAACGCCTTTACATTTATAACCCTTGCTTTCAAAATAACTTGTAAGCAGACGTATAGTTGATAAATCATCTTCTATTAGTAAGATATCATATTGAGGATGAGGTTCTTCAGTAGCGATATTATCTAAGATACTAATGATTTTATTTTCGAGAAGTAAACTCTGGTCAAAAATATTTTTAATTGTTACCAATATTTCTTCATTCAAATCATCTGCATAATTTTCTAGAAGTAGTTGACTAAAACCTTTAATTGTGGTGAGAGGCTCCTTTAAAGCATGAGATATATTAGAAATCGTCTTTTCATCCATTCTTTGCAATTTATCACTTAGAAGATCAGATTTATGTTCAATATAATAATCAACACTCTCTCTAATCAGAGCAGAGATCGTCGAATAGTCCTTTTTTTCTTTAAAATCTTGCCATTGCTGTTTAGTGTCTTCAGACACGTATAATGAGATTCTTTCTTTATCTCTATCATATATCTTTTCCCCTTTTAACCACTTCTTAAATCCTTCAGTAATAGAGCCACGCCAAATTGCAAATTTATCAGTGTGTTTTTCATATTCTTTCATTAATTCCTTAGTTTGTTTATTATTCAAATCGAGTTTATCGATCTCCTCGTCTGTCATCCTCCGTGTTTTAGTTCCTTTTTCTTTCTCTTTTTTCTTTTCGTTACCGTTTTTATTTGAAATTTTATTGTCCCTCTTTTTTTATCAGATATCTATTATTTTGTAAACAGTAACCTCAAAATATATTAAATTTTTTTACTCATTGAGATTTCAAAAACGATAGTTTACAATATTGTGTAATTTTTTATCCATTTATAAACCTTTTTTATTATAAAGCTAATGTTTTATCGTGATTATGCCCAAATTTGTAAAAGTCGAATCATTATTTTCATAAAAAATAGTGATATGAAACTTAATATGTTCAAGTTAGCTTTTTTTCAAAATATCTAAAATTTCTTCAAAATCAGAAAAGTTAAATGGTTTTAAAATATATCCGTCAGCTTTAGTTCCTTCTAAGTTTTTTTCCACTTCCAAGCCAGTAATTGCAGTTAAAAAATATACAGGGATTTTTTCCCACTCTTTATCCGATTTAATTGTTTTACATATATCATATCCGCTTAGATCCGGTAAAATGATATCTAACAGAATTAATTTTGGAATTGTATGACCTAACTCCTCTAAACCTTTTGAACCGCTTACAACTCCTTTACATATAACTCCTTTACTTTCAAAAATACTTGTTATCAATCTGATGGTCGCAAGATCATCTTCAATTAATAACACGTCATACTCAGATTCCACTTTTATGTTATCCAATATATTAATTATTTTCTTTTCAAGAAGGACGCTCTGTTCAAAAATGTTTTTTACTGTCTCTAAAACCTGATTATTCAACTTATCTCTAAAATTCTCAAGAAGCAACTGTGAATAACCCTTAATTGAAGTTAAAGGCTCTTTTAGGGTATGAGATATGTTTGAGATTGTTTGAGGATTTAATTTTGATAGACTATGCCCCGATTCCTTGGATTTCATTTCAATAAAAGTGGTGACTGCTTCTCTGATAAGCTTCGAAATCGTAAGATCTCCATTATTTTTTGTATAATTTAACCATTTCGATTTTGTATCATCAGAGACATATAAAGAAATCCGTTCTTTATCTCTATGATATACTTTCTCTCCTTTTTGCCACTTTCTAAAACCTTCAGTTTCAATCCCTCGCCAAATCGCGTATCTACCGGTCACCTTCTCGTACATCTTCATTTCCTCAGTTTTTTCAATAGAATTATCATTGCTACTCATATACTACTCCTCATTACGCTTTTTGTTGACTTTTTACTCGTTTTTCCTAGAATTACTCTTTTTGTATCTCTTATGCCTAACTAATTATTGCTTGAAAAAATAATAAAAAAACTCTTATTTAATGTTTTTTTTATTTTTTTCACTTGTTTTGAAACGGAAAATTTTAGGAAAAAACACCAGATAATGAGTTTTATAATATCATAAGCATCGATAATTATGATTTAACTAATATGATTAGCTATATACTAGTTTTATATATAAAATCTGTTTAAACATGATTTATTATAAATTTTTTAACTTAATTTTTATGTCCATACTGTCCGACAAATTTGATAATTTCGTTAAAATTGTGCAAAATTATTATAACAAAAAGGTATCTTCTGGGTATTATTTGCCTTTTATAATACTTGATTAATAGTTTTTACTAACAAATTGTGTCATTTAATTTGTGTAAAATCTCATGATGCAACTTGTTATAACAATTTGTTATCACATCATATTTAAATAATAGAACGATAATAAGTATTATATAAAAAATTTCAGCTTTGTTGTAAAAAAATATTTTTTGTGTGCTAATATAAATGTTCAAAAATGTAAAAATTCTGAATATCAAAAAATTCGATAAAAAAACTAATAAGTAGGGTTAAGAGTTATGGTTGTTGAAATACCATCTCAAACTGGTGGTTTCTGTCCGGAGTGTCAAGGACCCACTATTGATATCCATCAAAGAGGGGAGATTGTTTGTCGACATTGTGGTTTGGTTGTATCAGAGAAAACAGTTGATATCAATCACAGTGGTATAAGGGCTTATTCAAAGCAGGAGAAGGATAAAAAGGAAAGAACAGGATGTCCAATTTCAATTTTGATGCCTGACATTGGTCTTAGTACAATTATTGATAGAACAAAAATTAAAAATCCTGATTTAAGGAGGGCAGCGAAATGGAATACTCATTTATCTTGGGAAAAGAGGAATATGTTAATTGCCATCACAGAATTAAAGAGGATTGGTGGCAATTTAAACTTTCCAGAGAGAGTTAAAAAATCAGCTGTTCGACTTTATAAAGAGGTATTTAAAAGAAATCTTTTAAGGGGCAGATCTATAAATGGTATGATTGCTGCGTGTGCATATTATGTATGCAAACAGGAGAAAGTTCCTATTACTCTTCAAGAAATCTTAGATGAAGCATCAATAAACGATAATATTGTAAAAAAATGTTATAAGATCTTAGTAAGAGAATTGAACTTAAAATCACCGCATATTGATCCTGTATCCCTTATACCACGTTATTGTGCTGATTTAGGGTTAGACATTAATGTGGAGAAGGAGGCGATAAAAGTGCTACAGAAATTTATAGAGAACACATCGATTTGTGGTAAAGATCCAAAAGGGTTATGTGCAGGAGCGATATATTTAGTATCAAAGCTAAAGAATCACAAGGTAAGTCAAAAAGACATTTCAAAAGTAATAGGGGTCACAGAGGTGACCCTTCGTTCCCGATACAAGGAATTTTTACAAAATATATCATTTAATTTTAATGTAAATCTCCATTAAGCTAGCTTTTTTTCCATTTCTATAAATTAAATGGATTGGGGACGCAATCTCTTAATTTATTTAAATTAAGAAGAGAATTTAATTATTCTAATTGGACTTTAATAAGATTTATATAGTATACACCATAACTTTCTGTAAATTTCCAAAAAAAAATGTTAAATTAATAGAGGCAAATTTCAAATGAGTTTAGAAGTTTCGAAAGGTTTAAAAATCACACTTTTAGTTCAGCTCTTAATATTTGTCATATTTGGGATATTTTTTACTTTTTTTATTGACTTTTATAAAGATTTATTTAGTTGGCCAGTTTTAGATCGGACAGCGGGTAGATTTATTGGTGTAATTTTTCTAAGCTTTGCGTTTGTATTATTTTTAGTCTACAGAGAATCTGATTTTGAAAAAATTGAATTTGTTATTGTATTAGATATTCTGATAATGATTTTAGGAGCAATTGTTCAATTAATAGGAGTCTTCCTTGATGGAACTGGTTGGGCGGGTTGGTTTAACTTCGCTCTCCAATTAGCGTTTTTTGTAGGATTGTTATACTTCTATATTGCACAAGTAAGAAAATGATTTGAATTTTATTATAAAATTCACTTTTTTTTAAATTAAGATAACTATTAGGCTTGTAAGTATAATTTTCTAAAGAATAAGTTCAACAATTTTAAAGTTTTAAATTAAATTGAATTAGATTAGAAAGGATATAAGTTAGTTTTGATGTCCTGTTCTTCTTGCTGCTATTTGTCCGACCTTCCTGCCCGGAGGAGCATTTCGAGAAGTCGTTGTTGGTTTATGAGGTGACTGTTTTGCCCCACCACCATAAGGGTGACTTACTGGATTCATAGCAACTCCTCTAACAACGGGCCATTTTTTTGCTTTAGATTTCACATAATGGAACTTATTTCCAGCTTTAAGAAAAGGCTTATCTGTACGACCTCCTCCAGCAACTACGCCAATTGTAGCTAAGCATTTTTCATTTATCCATTTAGTTTTTTTCGAGCGAAACAGTAGTTCAACCTTGTTTCCAGATTTATTCCTAACAATCGCAGCGACCCCCGAAGATCGTGCGAATTTACCTCCATCTTGAGGTGTTGCTTCAATATTGAAAACAAGAGTTCCTAAAGGTATTTTCTTTAAAGGTAGAATATTTCCAACCTCTATTAATTGACCGTAACCTGTTTTAGATTGTATAAATTCTTGTCCTACAAAAATTCCTTCTGGAGGGAGCCATAAATCTTTTTCTCTAGTATCTTCATATTGTATGCGTGCTATTGGAGCACCTCTTCCTGGGGAATGGATAAGATCAATTATTTTAAATTTGAATAGCTTCTCATTTTTTTTGAATGGACGATATTTGACTTCTCCTATGTGTCTATGGCTTGGCGATCTAAACCCTAGAACACCTCTACCTTTTCTTTGAGCTAAAATTCGTTTTCCCATTTACTTCACGATATTTTCTGGATAAGATGTTAAATTATTCAGACTATAAATTTTTTATCATTTTCGTTGAAAACTAATAGAATAATGAAAAATTTTAGAGTTTATTTGATCTCAATAATTCATCAATATTGTAATTGAAAGCAATAGGGAGTTCTCGCTCTAAAAACTCGCCTGCGATATTTTCTAATAATAAGGTTTTAATTTCTTCTGGATTATTGGTTTGTCCTAATACCCAACCAAGTTTTACATATGCAACTTCTGGTAATAAATTTCTTCCTGGGATGACACCCATGTTCAATAATTCTCTTCCTGTGGAATAAACATTCATGCCTACAAATCCATGAAGCGTTTGAGTAGTCATAAGAATTGTTATATCTTGTTGAATAGCTCTTTTAATTACTTCATAAATAGTAGTGGATACGTGTCCTAATCCAGTTCCTGCAATTACAATTCCTTTATATCCTTTATCAATGTAAAAGTTGATTTGTTCGTTATCAGTTCCTGGGTATGAATATATTAATGCAATTTTTTTTTCGAAATTTGTAATTGCTTTTGTTTTAGATTTGCTTCTTTTCTTATAATCATTAGTGAACATTTTGATTTTTCTATTTTTAACCATCCCTAGTGGGATGCTGTTGATAGTTCTAAATGTGTTTCTAACAGAAGAATGCATTTTTCTTACCAAAGTGCCTCTGTGGATTAAACCATAATCATGAGATGCTGATCCTAGCATTGAGACAACCACTTCAGCAATATCGGAGCTTGCTACAATAGCGGCATTAATTAGATTTAAAGCAGCATCTGAGGAAGGTCTATCAGAGCTTCTCTGGCTGCCAACTAGGACCACTGGGATTGAAAGATCTTTTAGCATGAAAGAGAGAGCTGCACTTGTAAATGACATTGTATCTGTTCCATGACCAATCATAATACCATCGATTCCCGAATTTGCTGCTTCTTTAATTTTTTCAGCTAGTTGTTGCCAATTTTTAGGTTTCATGTTTTCTGAAAGGATTTGAAAAACAATTTCACAATCTAAGTTACATATTTCCGCTAATTCAGGAACAGCGCTAAATAATTCCCCTGGAGTAAAAGAGGGAATAACTGCTCCTGTAGTATAATCTAATCTTGAGGCAACAGTACCCCCTGTTCCTAACAATTTAATATTTGGGAGTTCTTTATTAATAGGAAATTCTTTTTCTGGGATTTTATAAGATGCTTCTCTTTTTCCAATTTTTTTAATTTCTTGTACATCAGAGACTTTAATTCCTACATTATAATTATTTTCTAATTTGATATTAATGAAATTTGGGGCAGAATATTCATATCTTGGTAATACAATACCTTCATATT
This sequence comes from Promethearchaeota archaeon, assembly GCA_048939445.1. Classification (GTDB taxonomy): domain Archaea; phylum Asgardarchaeota; class Lokiarchaeia; order Sigyniarchaeales; family SOKP01; genus Loki-b32. The sequence goes on from JBHLPN010000079.1 coordinate 7,626, forward strand.
GAGTTTTATCTGTTTTAATTTGAACAATATCCCAAATTTCTATTTTGTTCTCTTCTAATAACTTTCTTCCTTCCCCTCTATATCCCTTTAATTTTTCACTCATTTACTTCAACTCTTTTAATTTTTCTTTGATTGAATTTTCTATTTCTTTAGACACAATAGCACCATCAATTTTTCCCCTAACTTTTTTCATAATTTCGCCCATTAACGGTCCTTTAGCTCTTATTTCTTTATCCTTTATCATTTTAATGTTTTTATTTATTATCTCTTCAATTAGTTGTTTAAGATCATCAATCGAAATACTCTCAATTTTTAGTTCTTTTTTAATCTTTTCAATAGAAAGCTCTGGAGAATCTGCTTTAAGGCTCATAATTTCTTCGATAGCTTCTTTACTGATTTCCTTTTCTTTTAAAAGAGTAAATATTTCAGAAAAATCATGATCTGTTATATTTTCAATATTTTTCCCATCTCTTCTAAGGGCAGTAGTAGTTTCTAAAAGAGTCGTAAAGATTAAAGAGGGATTATCAGGATATAATTTTATTAAATCATCAAATAATTTGAGTCTCCCTGTGAAAATTAGGTCTTTTATTAGTCTTTCTTCAACTTTATATTTTTTAGAATACTGTTTAATAGTTATCCATGGATATTGTGGGAGAGTATTTCTTAATTCATTGATTTCTTCTTCAGAATTAAAAATAGCTTCTGAATCTGTGTCGGGATATAATCTTGCCCCCCCATGGAGTTCTCTTAAAAATTCTGTGTTTCCATTCTCAAGAGCCCTTCTAGTTTCGGGAGGAACCCCTTTAAAAGCAAATTTTATTCGATTGACGATAACATCCATCGCTTTTTTCAATTCTTTCTTAGATCCTAGAATTAATACAAAACAATCAGATTCTTTAAAACCTAGCTTTTCTCTAATTTTTTTAACATCCTCATTTGAAAAATCATAACTACTTAAATCTTCATCGGAATGAATTATTCCTTTTAAACCGGAAATAAGTTTTACTTTACTACTGACTTCAGTACCAAATCTATATTCTTCCATTAATTCTTTTCCAAATATACCTTTAAATCCACTGAAATTAATCCCGTATAATTTTTTTCCTGATTTTATGCCCTTTGCTATAAAATTGGATTTAGATTTGGCTAAAAGGTTAGTTAAATCTACAGGGCTATCAGGAATGTCTTTTTCATTAAGTTTTCTCTTTTTAAGTTCTTGCTTTAGTTCAAGAAGCCCTAATTGACGTGTGATTTCATGAGTAATTAATATCGGAATCCACCCTAATTTCTGAACTCCTTTTATTTCAATTCTAGTTCCTGCTTCAATACTAACATTAACATCTTGTCTAATTGAACCTAGAACTTTCTTAACATTTGTCGACCATAATAATAATCCGATTCTTTCAGCACATTCTCGACATTCATCAGGAGTACTTATATCAGGTTTAGTAGTGACCTCTACCAATGGAATTCCTAATCGATCTAAACGAAAAAAATTTGTTTTATTTTCGGTTTTAATTTTCCTTGCAGCTTCCTCTTCTAAGCTTAATATATCTATTCGAATTCTTTTACCATTTTCTAAAGGAATATATCCATCTGTCCCAAGTATCATAGTACGCTGAAATCCGGATGGAACGCTTCCATCAAGGTAATTTTTTCTACAAACATGCATTTCTTCAATAATATTAGCATTAACAAGCATAGCTATTTGTAATGCAATTCTTCTTGCCTCGTTATTACATGAAAAAGGTGGTGTATCATCAAGTTCATAGGTACATACCACATCATTATACCCTTCATAAATAATACCCATTCCCTTTTCGTATTCTGTTAGCATTGCTTTATCATAAGTACCCATTTCACCTAAAACAGGTCTCATTTCTCTGGTTAATGTGAAATCTGGTTCTCTAGTTCCTTGAAGTTCTGCAGGGCATCTACAAAATAACTTTTTTTCTGTATCAAGCTGCTGATGGATCTCTAAACCACACTTAAGACCTAATTTTTCATAATCAAATTCTTTCATACTTAATCGAGACTTCTTTTCAAATCTTAGTCAAATACAATTATTAGTTTAGTAATAAATCTTATAGTTATTTTCAAAAAAGGTTTGAGATATTTTAATCTAGGCTATTTTAAATAGTTAACAACAATAATAAATTCATTATCAATTTAAAACCAGTAAAATCAATTGACGAATAAAATTTAACTATTTTAAACAATATATCCCATTATTTTGAGATATTTCTGAATGCTGTGAAAGATATTCTATTAAGAACTGTTTTTGTTCATTGTTATTTTCAATAGATTGCTCGATTCGAAAGGAAAGATCTTTTATGTTTTCAATTCTAATCCAATGGAGCTTATTAAAAAACTGTAATAGTTTATTAAGAAAATCTTCTTGTGTTCCAAATTTTCGCAAATCCTCTTCGATTATTTTAATCCAATTCTTAAAAGCAGTTTTGGATTTAAAACCTATAAACAATTCATTATCTTCTGCTAAATTCATCCATAAATACTTATCTTTATCATCAAGAATTCTATTATAATTTACTATAAAATCTACATTTTCTTTTAAGAGTTTTAGTCTTTCTTTCTTAACCAATTCTTCTCTAAATACGAGTTGAGTTTCTACTAAATCAAGTCTGCAATAAAAATCTTTTGGAGAATATATAAAATCAGTGACCTTTACACCTAACATGCCACAAATAGCAGCAAAAAATTTACAATTTTCAAAATGTAAATTTCTTTGTTTACCAACAAATTCCAAAGCAGCTGTTCCATACTTATTATTTTCATCAGTAAATATTTCAAGTCTCAGTTCTTTTGTGATATTGGAAGGATATACTCGATTTTTAAAGCGTTCGAATAATAATCTCCACCCTTCATGATTTCGTTCCTTTAAATAAATAGTACGATAAAAATTATAAACAGCAATAATAAATCGTGTGATAAAGTCAAAAGTAATTGGAGTGTATCGATTACTCTCTGCTACCATATCATAGAGGGGAATTGTGGCTTTAAACGTAAATTTATCAAAAAAATCTTTGTAAACTTGATCTTCTACTCTCTTAAAATCATCAATGGTTTTGCCTTCTTTAAAAAGTTTCATGATATTATCCAGAATGTAAGTAATGAACGAACTTA
>JBHLPN010000080.1:0-10759 GCA_048939445.1 Promethearchaeota archaeon
TTTTTGGGAACACGTTACCAAGATTTGGTTGTAGAGAATATTAATTATCTCTTCTCAAAATTAGGTGTAGATATTCAAATTAATGAAGAAAATGTTATGAATGATAATTGGCTAGGGATAGAAACTAGCGTAAGCCCTCAAACTGTTCATGATTTTGATAATCCAGAACTTTTTAACGGTGTAACCAATATTTATTGGAAATATGGAAATAGTTTTACCGTTTCTAGTAATGCTGACTCTATTGCAACTATTGATAGTAAAACAGTAATCGCCTTATACAATGGAACTTCTCAAGGAAAAGGACATTTATTAGCTTTTGGAGACTTAAATTGGCTATATTATGATTATAAATCTACATCCTATGCTCAAGACCATTCCAATGTATTAAAAAATATTATGGAATTCTTTCTACAAGAAGAGGATATTTCTATAAACATTGATTTAGAAAGAGAGCGTATTTCAAATTCAGAAATTGATATGTATATTTATATGAAAAATCAAACATCAGGATCTCCTATAACAACTTATACTTCATTAAACGTGAGTATAAAAAATACCTCTTTTTCCGATCTAATCACATTAAATACTACTCACTCTGATAATGGAATCTATTTTAATGATTCATATAATCTACCTTATCCAAGTTATTCACCCTATATTATTAAAGTAAATTTAACAATTGGTCTAAAAGAATATATTAAAATCACAAAAATTCTATATTTTGACCCAGCTGAAGTTCCAGAGATTGTTGATTTATACAGTAATGATGCTTTTATAACGAGAGCCCCCTTTGATTCAACAAATTTAATAGTTGAGATGGATGATTCAACATATGGTGATATAGAAGGATATTCGTCAATCTATTCTTATTCATTTACCAATACAAAGGAATCCATAAATAAGACTCTAACATTTAGTCACATAGGATCCAACTTATACAGGAATATGTTTGATCCTGATGATGGAGATCCCTCCGGTTTTGCAATATATTACGTTATTCCAATAAATTCAAATTACACTAATCCAAATTCGCCTAGATCAATATTTGAAATTATCAATAATCCACCTGAAATTATAAAAACAAGTTCCACTTTCAGTTTAACTGGTTACGCTGACATATCTTTTGATGAAACTGAATCGGACGAAGGTTCTTTTGTCTATTCAGCATCTCAAGGTGATACTTTTAATTTTGCAGTGGATGTAAGAGATAAAGTTAATTATGAAGATGATAATTTTAATATGAGGGTGTTTGTAAACTTATTTATTTGTTCTGTAACTGAGGATAATTATCTTATCTTTATCTTTCCACAAACCATAGAAGTAGCGGAATTAGCTTATCAATCATCATCTCTTAAGTATGAAGGTTCATATACAATTCCTGACACAATGCGATATAACTCTATTACTGGAACTAAATTGGTATCTACTGCTGCCGATTTTGATATTGATACTAATGAAGGATACTTAGGGATACTTTATTTCAAGGTTTATGATAGTGAAGGTGGAATTGATGACTTTATTGTTATTTTAATGATTTCAGGACGCCCTTTTGACTTTTCTCTAATAATCATAATTGTGATATCAATTATTGCTCTTTTGGGGGTACTTAGTATGATAGTTTATTATGCTAGAAGGAAGAGATATCCAAGAGTTCAACCACGATATCAAGAATATTATTATCGTCCATCTTATGAAGAACCTGAGGAAGAATCTTATATAACACCTGAACCTGTATCACAACTAGGTCCTGCATTTTATTGTCCCTTCTGTGGCGAATTTATTAAGACACCAAAGAAGTTCTGTCCACATTGTGGAGAATCTCTCTCGTTTTTTCAACAGGATGAGTAAAAAATATTTTAGTTATTACTAATATTTTTTTTATGGTTTTTCTAAAATTAAGACTTCTCCATCCCTTGTCCCTATGTACGCTTTAGAAGCCATTCCAATAAATAAGCCTGTTCCAACAACTCCAGGAATGGATAATAACTTTTGATCCAGCTCTTGGGGATTATTTATTTGACCAAAATCCACATCGATAATAAAATTTCCATTATCAGTAATTAAGGGTCCACTTTTTGATTGAGCCATTCGAAGTATTGGAGTTCCACCTAATTTTTTAAATTTTTTCATTATTGGAAAATAAGCCATGGGAATAACTTCAATCGGAACACCTTTTTTCCAATTAGTACCTAAAATTTCAGATTTTTTCCTGAAATCTGCTATAATGATAAGAACTTTTGAATTTGAAGCAAGAATTTTTTCTTGTACCAAGCATCCTCCTCCACCTTTAATTAAATTAAGGTTTTTATCTACTTCATCAGCGCCGTCGAGATCCAAATCAATTTCTGGATACAGCTCTAAAGAACCTAAGTCTAATTTATTCTGTAAAATCAATTGATAAGCTTGGAATGAACTTGGTACACATTTTAGATTTAAGGATTTTTCTTTATTTATTTCACCTAATTTTTGTACAACATAGACTATGGTTGATCCACTACCAATTCCAATTATCATATTTTTTTTAACATTTTCTTCTACAGCTTTTATAGCTGCATTCTTTTTACCTAATTCAATTGAATCTTCTATCAAAATTATCACAATTAGCTTTTTTTATAGCAAATTTAAAATTCGGATTGCCAAATGAGCAGCATTCTCACCTCTATCAATACCAACAGTAGCAACAGGGACTCCTGGAGGCATTTGTACAATCGACAGTAAAGCATCCAAACCACCCAACTTTGCACTTACGGGTACTCCTATGACTGGTTTATCTGTTTTTGATGCAATTATACCAGGTAAAGCAGCCGAAAGACCAGCGATAGCGATATATATTAAGGAGTCACAATTTTTTATGTAATCATCCAACTTTTCTGGATTTCGATGGGCAGATATAATTTGAAAGTCATATTTTATATTGTTCTCATTTAAAACAGCTTCTACTTTTTCATAAACTTCTTTATCTGAAGTACTTCCTGCAATAACGGAAATTAAAGTTCTGTCTCTATTGTCCATGTTGGGTTTAGGCATATTATATCTAAAAATTCTATGAATAAAAATAATTCTAGTATTATCTTAATAGTACTACCTAAATTTTCGAAAAGAAATACGATACTTACGAAAAAACTCCTACTCTTTATCAAAAAGTTTAATATTTTTTTAAACTTCAAATTAGTAATATCGTAATTTTATTGATCAAAAATTACTAAAATATTCTAAAGATTGGTGTTATTAAAAAATGGAATTAAAAGAAGTATGGTTGGTTGATTATGCCCGAACAGCATTTTCTCGTTCTAGACCAAAACAACCAGAAAGAGATGTTTTTGGTGAAATAAGAAGTGATGAGCTCCTAGCTAAATTGTTAGTGAAATTCTTTGATCAGAAACTAGCAGATAAAGGCATTGAGAAGAAAGATATTGATGAATTCACAGTAGGTACTGCTATGGGTGTTTATGAAAATTGGACTTATGGTGGTAGACTTCCACTATTTCTAGCGGATTTTCCTGTAGAAGTTCCAGCTATGTTTGTTGACAGACAATGTGGATCTGCTGGTAGTGGAATGCATGTAGGAATTATGGAAATTATGACTGGGCATAGCAAAGTATGTTTGGCTAGTGGCGTAGAACATATGACACGTGTAGATATGCAAAATGATCATATTCGTCCCAATTTAAAAATGATAAATAAGCAAAGTGAGTGGTATAGACCTCAATATGATTTGCTCACCACAATAAATATGCTCCAAACAGCACAAAAACTTTATGAAGAAGAAGTACCTGCTTTTACTAAGGAGGATTTAGATAAATTTGGAGTGAGAGCCCATAATTTAACAGTAGCAAGTTATGAAGCTGGATGGTTTAAAGGTGAAATTATCCCCATTGAAGGACATGCTGAAGGAAATGTCGAAGAAACAATGATGATAGACCGAGATATGGCTGCTAGAAAATCTACTTTAGAAGGTGTAGCTGGATTAAGAAGAATTTCTAAACCATTTTTCTTAAAAAAGAATGGTGGCAGAGCGGGTTATAAAGAAAGAGAAGGAACCACAGAAGGAGTAATTACACCGGGAAATTCTTCACCTCTAAATGCTGGTGCAACGTTATGCCTTCTAATGGAAGCTGAGGAGGCAAAGAAAAGAGGAATTGAACCTATGGCCAAAATTGTATCGATTGGATGGGCAGGAGTAGATCCTACGGTAATGGGGCGTGGTCCTGTTCCAGCAACAGAAAAAGCCTTGAAATATGCTGGCTTAACTGCAGAGGATATCGATTATTGGGAAATAAATGAAGCATTCACGGTTGTAGCTTTAAATTGTATGAAAGCCTTTAATATTCCTGAAGAAAAAGTTAATGTAATGGGCGGTTCCACTGCAATTGGCCATCCCTTAGGAGCAACGATGATTAGATTACCCGGTACTCTTGCTCGTATCTTAAAAGATAAGAACGCTAAGTATGGTATTGCCAACGCCTGTTGTGGTGGCGGCCAAGGTGTTGCAACAATAATAGAGAATATGGATGCCTAAAACTTATCAAAACAAATTTTATCAAACTTTTTTTACATTTTTTTTATCTTTCATTCTCTTATAATTCTTTTTTGATGTATTGGAATTTCACCTAATAAATTCCTACAATTATATCTGTTTTCTGCGAAATATTTAAATATTAATCTATATCAAATTAACTTACAAAAAAAGTAAAATGAAAGTGAAATTAAAATGGTAGTTTATAAAAGTATACAATTAGTTGGCACTTCCGAAAAGAATTGGGCTGATGCAGTGTCCAACTGTTATCAAGAAGCTAAGAAAAGCTTACGAGGTATTCGAAACATTCAGATCATCGAATCTGATGTAAAAGTAAAAGAAGATATTGATAAATTGATTTATAGAGTACGCGTCCAAGTAAACTTCCAATTAGAAAGGTAAATTCTTAATCTATTTTTTATTTTTTTCCTAATTTTTACTATTTCTAGCATGTGATATTTAGAATTACGAAACATTACTTATATCAGAATTGTGTAATTTTTATTATCAAATTTTAAATAAAGCGAATTCCATTTAGAAATTAAAAAATTTAAGAAAGGGGGTAATTATGTTTCAGTCAGGTAATATTTTAGATTTCCTTTTAGATCCAGCAGTTTTCCCATACATTATTGGGGGAATTGTTTTATTAGTTATAGTTATCGTTTGCTGTGCCATACATAGGAGACTAAGATCTTAAAAAACAAATATAAACTACAATTTCAATTAGCTTTCAATCTTTTTAATTCATCTAATTTCCGTCTTATTTGAGCTTGTGCTGATAACGCATAAGAAAAATGAGGATCTATTTCTAATGCTTGATCATAGTATTTTAAAGCTTCTTCGTATCTTTCTATACTTTCATAAACTAAACCCAAGTTATAATAACAATATTTATAAACTGGGTTAATTTTTAGTGCTTTTTCGAAACAACTCTTCGCATTTTCTGTTTGACCTAAATTGAAATAAGCGATACCTAAATTATAATGTGCTCTGTAGTTATTCGGACTCAGTTCTGTAATTTTTTCGAATATTTGTTTGGCTTTTTTATATTCTAATGTATAATAGTCGTTTAGATATCCACCATATTCAAAGAGAGTCTCTATTAATAACTCTTTAATCTCATCAGAATTAGGGATAGTTTCATATAATTTTTCTAAGATCTCTAAAGCCTCTTCAAATTTATCTTGATTTTTCAGACTTTTTGCTTTTTCAACAAGATCTGTTGAGTTGTTTGAATTTTTCATTTAATAATTTCACAAACTCAGTAAATAATTAGATAAAAGATGAATTTTCATTATACTTCATTTTCATACCAGATGTATCGAGATTTTTTTACTCCTAATTTTAAGAAAAGGCTTCTCAATGCTCCATCTGAATCTGGACAAATAAAATACACTTTATCAATTTTTAAAGATCTTTTTATGTATAATTGTAGTTCCCGGATAATCTTTTCTTCAATTCCTTTTTTAAAAGAATTTTCTTTTTTAGTTAATACTTGATGAATTAATACTCTATCATTTCCTAAGTAGTCTCTAAATAGTGTATAAGTCCCAAAGCCTAAAATTTTTCCATCCTCTTTAGCTACTACCATAGAGTTCCTATATTGAAGGTCTAGGGTTCTTCGATTTAATTCTTCCTCAAACCTCTCCCAATGAGAAAAGAAATAAGACTTGACCGCAATGAACTCTTTAAATAACTCCTTCAAAGCTTCTTTATCAACTCTAGGATCGTACCTGTCAATTATAATCAAATTTTTCACCGATGGAAATATTGATTTAATTAACAAAATATCTATTCTTTAATAAAAATTATTTTTTAAACCTAAAAATAAATTATATTGATATAATATGAGCAAGAAGAGTAATGAGGAAACCTTATCAATTCCTTTAAAGAAATTAAAAGAAGATACTATTATACCAACACAATCGAAAACAGGAGATGCGGGTGCTGATGCTCGAGTTATCGGATTTAAGAAGATAATTCATGAGAGTGATAAAAAAGAATTAATTGATGTTGACAAGGATACTTATACATTAAAACCACTTGAAAGAATAGGGTGTGCATTAGGTTTTTCAACAGCCATACCAAAAGGATATTATTTTAAAGTTGTACCTAGAAGTGGCTTAGCTTTATGGGAGGGGTTATCGATTGTGAATTCTCCTGGTACGATTGATTCTGGATATCGAAATGAATGGATGGCAATAGTTATCAATCTTTCCAATAAAGAAGTTATATTGAAAAAAGGTGAAAGAATTTGTCAAATTATTCTATCCAAGATGCATAATTATAAATTTATTGAAACAGATGAATTACCAGATTCTGAAAGAGGAAAAGGTGGATTTGGTAGTACAGGGAACATATGAATTTCAATTAAATATTAAGTCAACCTTAAATATTGCCAAATTAAAAATTTAATTACTAACATTTTTGTTAAGATTTTAGCTTATCCAAATTTAATTTAAAATTGGTGTATAAAATGACTAAGGATGAACCTATTAAAGCTAAAAAAATTGATGATGATGAATTACGCACTTTAAATTTATTTTTTGGACTTATTCTTGTTGTACTATCTATATTTGTTATTTTATCATTAACTGTTAATGCAGAAATAATGATGATATCAGTCAGTTTATTAATTATTGGTGCAGCATTTACTTGTATTGGTATTGCTGATAAAGATCAAACTGAACAGGCACAAAAGATTGCAATTTTATTTGGTTTTATTGTTACAGTTGTAGGATTAATAGTATTTTTTAATGTTTCATTTCTTATGGAAACCGTATTAATTCAAATAATGCTACTTATCGGGAATGTGACATTCGGAATTGTTGGACTCGTTGCTATATCTGCAGTCTCATCTGAAAATTGGTCTGTACCTAGGAGTAGACGGGTAATGATCTTGCTGGGGGGAGCACCACTTTTTGGGGCTGCTTTAATTAATATTGTGCTTATTATTTTTGGATTAGTTTTAGATGCTGATTATAATCATGTAGTTAGCATATTGCTATTCATTACTCTATTGTTACATGGACTTACAAGAATTGTTATATATTACACAGGAATTTATGAATAATAAAAATTAGTTCTTCCATTTTTTTTTTAATTTCTTTAATTTTTTTAATTGCTTTTTGACTTTTTGCATTTCTTATGAAATTGCTATGAGATTAGTCTCTCTCCTCTTAAATAAAAGTGATTTAATGATAGAATTTAGTTAATCATAAAACTCATATTACTTTTTTAATTTTCTTTTTTAATATTTTGGCTCTAAGAATCTTATGACTGAAATTAATAGAAATACTTTAAAAAATCATTTTCTTCATTATTTTTTAAATCCAAGGAGTATTGCCGTTTTTGGGGCATCTAATTCCTTTTTAGATAATATGGGTGCTATGATGCTTCGAAATATTATTTTTGGTGGTTTCCCAAAAGAAAAAATTTATCCAATTCACCTTAAATTAGAGAGTATTCAAGGTTTAAAAGCATATGAATCAATTTTTGATGTTCCAGAAGTCCCAGATTTAGCTTTTATCATTTTAAGACCGAGTAAGGTACCAATTGTACTAGAAGAATGTGGAGAAAAAGGCGTTAAACGTGTAATTATAGTATCAGGAGGATTTCGAGAATTTGGTTCTGATGGGATTAAGCTTTCTCAGAAAATACATGATATTGCCAGAAAATATCATATTAGGTTTATTGGTCCAAATTGCTTGGGAATCTATAACGCATTTTATAATTATCCCGAATTTGAAAATACACGTTTCAATACAATGTGGATCTATGAAACTCCTGAGAAAGGTAATATTTCCATAATTGCTCATTCTGGTACAGTTGCGTCCCATGCATTCTGGTTTTGTAAGAATATTGGAGTCAAAATAGGGAAATCTCTTTCCACTGGGAATGAAGAAAATATAGATTTAGTTGATTTTTTAGATTATCTTGAAGAAGACCCTGAGACGGATGTAATTGGGCTATATATAGAAGAAATTAAGAGAGGTAAAGAATTCATAGAAAAAGTAAAGGAGATCACACCCAAAAAACCAATCGTCGCAATTTATGCTGGAGGAACAGAAGCTGCTTCTCGTTCAATCATGGGACATACTGGGGCCGTAGCTGGAGATGATAAAATCTTTGAAAGTGTGTTTAAAGAAACAAGTATAATTTCCACCGATTCAATTAAAGACTTTTTTTATTATCTAAGAGCATTTTCTAATAATATTATTCCAAAGGGAAATAGGTTAGGGATAATAACAGATTCAGGCGGCTGTGGTGCGATGATGGCAAAAGCCTCTGAGAAATTGAATTTGGTTGTACCTGAATTTTCAGATGAATTAAAAAGTAAACTAAAGCAATATGTCCCACCTGTGGCAAATATTGATAATCCTCTAGATCTAACTTTTCAATTCAATCAATATAATCTCTATATTAAAATTCCAAAACTTATGATTAATTCTGGTGAAGTTGATGGGATAATCATTTATGCAGCATTTGGTTTTGAAGAAGTCCTAGATATAATTAAAACCTCAGGGGGTAAAGGTTACGATGAATTTGAAGTATCTAACGATATAATGAAGGGTATTTATTTAAAGCCTATTCAACGGTTAGTAAAGAAAAAAGGAGTACCTGTTTTTTATATCGGTCCACAAGGATATTTTAATCCATGGGTTCGAGAATTTATCAATTCAAATATCCCTATCTTTGATCTATGGGATATGCCAGTCAAATGCTTCTCAGTTTTAGCAAAATATTCTGAATATCGTAAAAAGATTAATCCTAAATTTGAAAATTGAAAATATTATGAAATGATAAGATTTCATAAATATCTTAATCGTAACTCTTTTGTTATTTTCTTAATTTTCTTTGTTAATACTTTGGATAAAAATATATTATGAGTGAAAATAATATAGAATCTGCTAAAGATAACTTTATCGAGCAAATTCTAAACCCTAAGAGTATCTGTGTTTTCGGTGCAAATAATGATCTTATGACAACCATGGGCTCTATGCAACTACGAAATATTATCGCTGGAGGGGGATTTAATGGAAATATATTCCCTGTACATCCTAGATTGGAAAATGTTCAAGGAATTCAAGCTTATAAGTCCATATTCGATATACCAATAATACCAGATCTAGCATTTATCATATTACCAACAAGAATCGTACCCCAAGTTATGGAAGAATGTGGTCAAAAAGGCTTAAAGCATTTAATCATTACTTCTGGTGGCTTTCGAGAGAGTGGATCAGAGGGAATAAAATTATCTAAACAAATTGATGAAATCGCTAAGAAATATGACATGAGATTCATAGGTCCTAATTGTTTAGGTGTATATAATGGATGGTATGATTATCCTGATAAAAAAAACGCTTATTTTAATACCTTTTGGATGTATCTCCCACATAAACGAGGAAATATTTCGATAATTAGTCAATCTGGTACTGTTGCAGCTCAAACTGCCTTCTATACAAATGATCTTGGAATCAAGATAGGAAAATCTATATCTGTAGGGAATGAAAGAAATATAGATTTAGTAGATGTATTACAATATTTTAAAAATGATCCTTTTACAGAAGTAATTGGGCTCTATATTGAAGAAATCAAACAGGGAAAAGACTTTATTAAATTAGCGAAGGAAATTACACCTAAAAAGCCCATAGTTGCAATTTATGCTGGAGGTACAAAAGCAGCTGCAAGATCAATAATGAGTCACACAGGATCAATTAGTGCTGATAATAAAATTTATCAAGCTGTATTTAAAGAAACGGGTATAATATCTACTAATTCCATTATGGACTTCTTGTATTATCTTAGAACTTTTTCACATGCACAATCATATAAAATCTTTCCAAAAGGAAATAGAATAGGAATTATAACTGATTCAGGAGGTCCCGGTGCTATGATGACAAAAACTGCGGAATTGTATAGATTAAATATACCCGAATTTTCACAAGAATTACAATTGGAACTTAAAAAAGATCTTCCTAAAACAGCAAGCTCAGTGAATCCTATTGATATTACTTTTCATGAGAACTTTATGAATATGTTTATAAAATTCCCAAAGTTATTAATGAAATCTCATGAAGTCGATGCAATTATAGTGTTTGGTGTTTATGATTTTGATGATATGATAAATATTATTGAAAAATCAGGTATGAAATTCGATGAAAACATGAAAAATATGAAAGAAATATTTGAAAATATTGTTCTAAAATCTATAATAAGATTAATGAAAAAGTATTCAATACC
>JBHLPN010000344.1:0-3353 GCA_048939445.1 Promethearchaeota archaeon
ATTAAACTAAGTTATCCAGAAGATCTTAAGATTGATTTAGATGATATGATGCGTATTTTTTATGCACATATTACAGGTGCAGGAGCAGCGGGAAATGTATTAGTGCGATTAGAGAAAGCTCGCTCGAATGTATCGAGTTATTTTACCGGTATGGAATCTGATATGCCTGTAATGATAAATCTAATGTTAGAGCTAGGAGAAGATCCTGAAATGTTTGGAGAAGCTGTATTACAGGAAATCAATCAAGATTTATTGAATTACTTGAAACAAATGAGTACAAATGTAGCACAGAATTATGAAATTGTGAAAAATATAAAACTCTATCTAAGGAATACATTAATTCTCTTAGATCGTTTAAAGAATTTATCGAAGGAACAAAGATTGGCACAAATATATACTAGCGAAAAAGCACGAACGATACTAGAGGCTTTGCAGGAAAGATCACTATCGAGAAGGGCACTTCAAGGGGTCATAGAAGAAAAACTACAGAAAATAATTCCAAATATTGAATATATTTTGGATCCTTTTATCAAAACTGGTTTGTTAATGCAAGATTGGGTTGAAGGTGATACTGACATTACGTTATTTCTTCTTAATGATTTCACTATTTTTAGATCACCTGTATCTAAGGTAGTCGAAGATGCTAAGAAAAATAAACCATCCCCTGAAGTTGCAGCAAAATATCTTGAAGAAGTTACTCAATTTTTCAGCAATTACAAACCCAACTATGAGGACAACTTAAAGATAGCTCGAACATTAATGAACCCAGATTATTATGACTATATTACTTTATTTAGAGAAAGAGGTTATCCAATAAATAAAATTCCTAAAGGTCCCGGAGTAAGTCTAGACCAAGTAGGGAGTTTATTACAGAGTATGTTAGATGATCAAATTATCAAAATCATTAAGGATAGCAAAGAAACGTTATGGGTATTTTTATTAACAGATATAGTTATCCAAACTTTTTATCCAGAGTATATGATAGAGAAGATCCGCAAAGATAGATTGGAAAAGAAATTAAATAAAAGTGTAGCAATTAAGCATTTAGAATTTCTTGAAGCTGCATATAAAAAGAAATAATGAGGTGGTGGATAGTTTGTCAGGTGAAGAAGATTCTGCAACAAAAAGCGTTCTAGAACTCATTGGATTGGCTCATGACGAAGTTGACACATACTATAAGATTACAGGAAGAGGTCCTGTAATGATTGGAGAAATTGCTCTTCTTACTAATATTTCTGAAGAAAGAGCGGCAGAAATCGCAAAAAATTTATTTGCAAAAGGTCTTCTTAAAGAAATTCCTGGAAAGACCCCAATCTACGAAGCATTACCTCCTTATGCTGCACTTGTTGGACAAATTCATCAATTTAAAGAGACAATTAAATCATTTCAGACAATTGCTCCGCAAAATATCCAATTAAAATTTAACTCTTTAGAAGAACATTCAGCTAAACTTAAAAAATTAGATGATTATAAAACTTATCTCCAAATAATGAAGACAAAATTACCCGCTGAAATAAAAACCCAATTCGATAAATTTGAAAACGAACTTAATCAAGTAAAACGGTTTCAAGACGTAAGAAGATTTATTTTTAATTTAAAAGAGATTGTTCCTGCAGACATCACTAGAGATTTCGAAGCGATGGAGGCTCGTTTAGATGGAGTAAAATCAGAAATAGCATCTAGATTCGAAAAACAATTCAGAATTGGAGCATTAAGTAGTATGGCTGAAAAGATCGTTTCTAAAGTAATCTCAGAGCAATTTGCGGAAATAACTAAGGCCTTTCGTGATAAATTCGTCCAAACTACACAAAATATGTTGGATCAAGTAATAAATCAATTAGGTAGTATTACAGATACTGCTGGAGAGATTAGTACAGATTTAGGCAGTGTATTTACAGATATACAGGGCGGGATGATTAGTACTTTAGAAGATTTGGAAAAAAGAGTTTCGGGCGTTTATGATGATGTTCTCTCTGGAATCGCTGAACTTAAAGACCTCTTCCGAACAGAAATATTTGAATCAATTCAAGACGACATTATCAATAACATAATTAATCAATTGGAAAGTGCAGAGCTTACAATGACTGAGTTTTGGGAACGATCAAAAGAAGCTTCATTATTAAGCTTTAAAGATGTATGGTTTGTACGAAGTGCCGAAGGGATTATGGCACAAATTAATGAATCATTATCCAGAGTAAAAATGCGAGTTCATATTGTAGCTCCAAAATTGGAATTTATTGATTTAATCCCGCTATCAGGATTAAAAAGGCACATTAATATTAGAATTTCTACCAATTTTGATCTAACTAATCCTGAAGATCAAATAAAGTTTAAGCAAGTAGCTGGTTATCCAAATATAACAATACGACATTATGGGATAGAGAACTTATGGTCAATTAACAAAGATTTCGAAGAAGTAGTTGTATGTGTCGTTTCTAAATCAGAAGAAGGTGATTATGAAGTAGCTGGAATGGGATCAGTCCTTGAAGAACATGTAAAATTATTTGCTGCTGTTTTAGAGGATGTTTGGATTCAAAGTAAAAAATTAGAACAAGTTGAAATTACTCAAGCAATAAAACATATACCTGAGAGAGTTACCTTACAACCACAATTCCAAAAACCTACTCCTCCAGTAACGCCTAAAGTTCCTGAAATTATGCCTTCTAATACATTTGAAACCCCTGAAATCATTTCCGAAGAACCAATTAAACCAGTGCCTTCTGAGCCTTTTATACCTCCTTTAGAATCTGTCAAAAAAACACCAGATATCCAACCAGAAGCACTTATATCATCAGACGCTTATCTTTCGACCCAAATCAATAATATATTAGAAAAAGTCGATACACTACCAGGGGACCATATTGCCTTACTTTTAGAAAAATTGCAAGATGATCTTCTTGAGAGAAAAGGTTTCAGTGCTGTGTTGAGACAAATAAGAATGAGCACCACAGATCTTAAAAGAAATATGAATATGCTAGACAACACTGAAAAAGACCAATTAAGAAGTAAAATTAATTTTTGGAGAAGTAAATTAAAAATCTAAATTTTTAAAATAGTTTTTCAATTTTTATCTTAATCTGATTGAGTTCAAGTTCAAGATTTTCATTTTGAAATATCATTTTAATTTAATACGAGGATCAATCATAGCGACCAATATATCAGCAGCCAAATTAAAAATTACTACAACTAAAGCAAATACATATGCACAAGCGATAATAAGAGGAAAATCTAGGTAATCCACCGCTATAAAAAACATTGCTCCTAATCCCTGTGTATTATAAACTCTTTCAATTGCAATCATACCACCTAAAACAATAGGAAATCCCATGCTTGAAACCATAATTGCAGGTGTT
>JBHLPN010000081.1:0-8553 GCA_048939445.1 Promethearchaeota archaeon
TCATTTTAGAAATGAAGAAGAAAGCCTTCGGATCTGGATATTTTGGAGAATGGATTACTGATGAACATGGATTACCTGCATATAATTATACATGCGATCAAATAAATGATCCTAAAGCAATTATTCCTTTAAATGAACAGTTACGCTCTAATAAAGAACATCTTCACCAAGTTGGTAATGATCGCTTGGTTGGAGTAGTATCAAATTTTGGCTATATTCAAGTTCGTCAAGATGAGGGATGCCCAAAATTCCTTAATGATTATGATCCTGAGAATAATCAATTCGCGGGAGGATTCGGTTATTTGGTCGAAGGAAAAAATTTATTGAGTACATTTTATTCTGAGAATGGAGACTCAATCTATCGAATATTTGGGATTGGTTATTTTCGTAAAATTGTTGAAGGGTATAATTTATCAGTGGATCAAGTAATTTTTGCACCCTATGGAGATGATCCTTTGCTTATTTCTCAAGTTACAATTTCAAATAATGCAGAACATTCCAAAAATTTACGGTGGATAGAATATTGGGGATGCAAATCCTATCAATTTTCGGCACTTGCATACTATACCGCTTATGGTCAAGAAGATCTTTCTTTAATGAATAAAAAGCGAAGAGAATTTAGTTCAAAATTTACACATGAATTTTCATTAATAGACAATTCTGGATTATTAGAAGCTAAGTACTTTCAAGGTAGAAAAAATAAGAAGAAAAATGAAATACCAATACCTGTATATGAAAGTAAATTCTCCCCTAAGACCTTTCTCGTTTCATTAGATGGTCCTATTGAAGGTTTTAGCACGAATGGTTATGAATTTTTTGGAAAAGGAGGTATTGAACATCCTGATGGAATTAGTAGAGCTCTTCCTTCTATTTTAGATACTGAGGATGATAAAAGTGCAATGATAATAGAAAGACAAGTTAATTTAGAACCAAATGAAAGTCGGACTTTATATTTTGCTTATGGTTATTTACCAGAAGGGATTAATCTTGATCAAATTATAAGTAAATATAAGATGGAAATATCTAAGCAATGGAATTTCTCCTCAGAATGTTGGAAAAAAAATAAGATTTTATTGTCCATCCCTAAGGAACCCTGGGTAGAACGCGAACTTTTATGGCACAATTATTATTTACGCAGTGCAATGACATATGATGATTATTTCAGCGAACACATACTTTCTCAAGGACATGTTTATCAATATATAATGGGTGCTCAAATAGCAGCACGAGATCCACTACAACATACATTACCTTTTATTTTTTGTGAACCTAAAATTGTTAAAGAAATTATTAGATATATTTTAAAAACAGTCAAAGAAGATGGAGAAATCCCATATGGAGTAATTGGTAATGGAATGATTATGCCATTGCCATTTTATCCGAGCGATCTTGAATTGTGGTTATTATGGGCTACAAGTGAATATGTGTTATCTACAAAAGATATCCAGTTCTTAGACGAAGTTATTCCAACTTATCCTCTTTATGGTAAAGAAGCTAACAGATCAACAGTTTCAAAAATGCTTATAATATGTTATAATCATTTTACAGAAGTTACTGGAACTGGAAAACATGGGCTTCAACGAATCTCAACTGGCGATTGGAACGATGGGGCTGTAATGGGACATGTACCGGAAGAAAAGCATGAAGAAGTTAGAACTCAAGGAGAATCTGTTCTTAATGCAGCGATGGCAATTTATGTGCTCAATAAGTTTGCTGAATTATTAAAGATGATAAATAAAAATGATATGAAAGAGAAAGTGATTAATTATGCTGAATATCAAAAAAAAAATCTCAAAAGTCAGTGGAATGGACAATGGTTTAAGAGAGCTTGGTTTACTGATGATTTAGGCTGGATTGGAGACAAAAATTTGTGGTTAGAACCTCAGCCATGGGCTATTATAGGAGATGCTATTGATAAAGAATGGATACCAGTTTTAATAAATAATATTCACAATTTATTACGAAAACCATCTAAGATTGGAGCGAGACTACTAAGTAAAGACATCGATTCAATGAAAAGGGAAATTGGTATGCGGGTGAATGCGGGAATTTGGCCATCCATTAATGGAACATTAATATGGGCTCTATCTCTTGTGAATAGTGAAATGGCTTGGGATGAATGGAAAGAAAATACCCTTGCATATCACGCAGAGGCTTTTCCTGATATATGGTATGGAATTTGGAGTGGACCTGATACTTATAATTCTGATCTCTCAAAATACCCTGGACAAACTCACTTTTTCGAGTATTTTATTACTGGAGATCCAAAAGATAAGGAAATTATGTTGGAAGACCCATTCGGAATTAGTTGGACAGATTTTCCTGTTATGAATTTACATCCACACGCTTGGCCAATATTCAACCTAATTCACTTAATTGGCGCAAATTTTACAAAAGATGGGATTGAAATTACTCCTTCTTTGCCTATAGATGAGTATTATTTTGAATCTCCCTTATTTGGTTTTTCTAAATTAAAAAACAGATATTCTGGATGGTATTTTCCAAGTTTTCCAGGGAATTGGACAATTTCACTAAAACTTAAGAAAGATGAAATTAAAGATTATAAATTTCTGAAAATCAATAATAATATAGAAGAACTCAAAATAGAGGAAAATTGTATAATAATCACTGGCAGATCTTTAACAGATAAACCATTGAAATGGGAATTACTAAAAAGTAAATCATGAATTTTATTTAGATGACATTTTATGGATGCAGTTGAAAGAGTATTAAAAACCATAAACCATGAAGAACCTGATAGGGTTCCAGCATGGGAGAGTGCTTTTACAAATAATACTATATCAAAACATTTTGGTATAGAAGAGGGAAGAGGAGATTTTGGCATTTCTATGTTAAAGAATGTAGCTGATAAGATGAAAGTCGTGAATCAAGTAATTAAAAGTAAACGACTAATGAAACCAAACTTTGAGAGATATTTTCAATTATTCCATAATATAGGGTATGATATAGGAACATGTATATCTACTAATTTTCCACGCTTAATTCTTGAAGATTCAACTGGATTTGTTGATGAATATGGAAGAATAATGAAATTTGAGTGTTATGAGAAAGATGGAACAATGATTTTGGGGTATCGTGGAGGTTATTTCAAGAGTTTTGAAGATTATGAAAGTTGGGAGCGAATGGATCCAAACTTAGAAGCCAGATTAGTGGGTTATTTAGTAGGTAAGGAAATTCAGGAGGAAATGAATAATGAGATTCTTGCTGCACCTGCAATCGGAGCTATAATGGAGGATCCTTGGGAAGGATTTGGATTAGAGACTTTTTCAAGAATTTTAGCGAAACCAAAACAAGCTAAAAAAATATTTGATGATTATGGGAAATTTACTCTTGATTTAGTAAAAATTTTAGCAGAAAATGGAGCGAAATTAATAATATTATGGGATGATTATGGTTATAAGAATGGACTTTTCATGAGAGCAGAGAACTATCGCAACTATATATTCCCGTGGTTAAAAAGAATCTGTGATGCTGCTCATAAACTCGATAGTTATATTTTATTGCATTCAGATGGAGATTTGATGGAAATTTTTGAAGATATCATTAAATGTGGTGTTGATGTGTTGAATCCAATAGAACCTACAACTGCAAATCCAGAATATGATATTTTCAAGTTGCATCAGAAATATGGAGATCAAATAACATTTTGCGGAAATTTATCTCCTCAAATGCTAGCTACAGGTGAAATATCAGAGATAGAAGCTTACGCTAAACGTCTAATCCGAGAATTAGCCCCTGGAGGAGGTTACATTTTTAGTTCTGGACATAGTATTAATCCAGCCATTTCACTCAACCGATTTTTAGCAATGCAAAATATTAAGAAAAAATATGGGAACTACCCAATTAATGTTCCAAATTAATCATAAGAATAGAAAAGGTTTTATAAATGAACTCAAGAGAACGAGTCAATCTTGCATTAAATCATCTGGAACCAGATAAAGTTCCTCTCGATTTAGGAGGAAATCAATCTAGTATTCATATAAAAGCATATATGAAATTATTAGAATTTCTTGAAATAAAAGATAATAATATCCAATACTGTGATTTCGTAGAACAAAATGTAGCCCCCTGTGAAGAGTTACTTCAGAAATTTGAAATTGATACTCGTTATATCCGACCATTTGGAGGTATGGTTAAAATTGATAATGTGGAACCCCAATATGAAAGTAAATACGTAGGAGTTTACGATCAATTTGGAGTTTTTTGGGGGAATTCAGCAGATAAAGATTTAGATCAAATTCTTTATTATGATCCTGTTATTCATCCATTTGCTGAATTTAAAACATCGCAAGAAATCGAGAATTATGATTGGCCCGATGGTACTGATAAAACTCCATTTATGGGTTTAAAAGAGTATGCTAAAAATTTATATGAAAACACGGATTTTGCTCTCGTTTCGCCCCCTACTGGATGTATATACGAATACACTACTTTTCTCTTCGGTTTTACTAAGGTCTTGCGATATCTACGGACAAATATAGAAATGATTATAGCAGCAATGGAGGGTCTTTTAAAATATTGGACGGATTATAATATAACTTTTTTAAATGAAGTTGGAGAATATTTGGACGTGGTTTGTATTAATGGAGATTTAGCTGAACAAGCAGGACCGATAATGAATTTACAAATATATGAGAACCATATTAAACAACTTGAATCCAAACTCTCAGAAAAAATCCATGAATTAGCGAATGTGAAAATTAATTACCACAGCTGCGGTTCTGTCCCCCTATTTTTACCACATTTTGCTGATATTGGATATGATGCCGTGAATCCAGTACAAATTTCTGCCTATGATATGGAACCTTGTAGTCTTAAAAAAAGATTTGGTAAAATAATTACATTTTGGGGAGGGCTATGCAATACTCAATATACACTCCCATTTGGTACTCCACATCAAATCAAAGAGGAGGTTAAACGGAATATAGCGTGTTTTAAACCAGGAGGAGGGTACATCGCAGCAAATATTCATAATATTACGGCAGAAGTACCACCTCAAAATATTGCTGCAATGTTTGATTCAGCAATAGAAAATAGAACTTATAAGTAATTATATCAAATTTAATTATACATAACATGAATTCTTTAGAGTTAACTTTATCCGCAATTAAGGGAGTTCCAGAAAAAATCCCTTTCAATCCTTTTATTATGCATTTAGCAGCATCTTTGATTGATGTTAACTATAATCATGATTATTGCAAAAAACCCGAAGTATTAGTAAGGGGTCAAATTAAATGTGCAGAATTTTATGGAATTGATCATGTAAATGTATCAACTGATGCATATCGAGAGGCGAACGCTTGGGGTGTAGAAGTTGAATGGAACAGTCATACTCCCGTAGCTAAAACGAATCTACAAATTGAGAATTTTGACTCAATTGAAACTCCAGAAATTTTAGAAAACCTGAGAATTATCAATAGAATAAATGCAGTTAAATTATTATCTAAAGAAATTGGAGATAAAGTATGTATAATTGGATGGATTGAAGCTCCTTTTGCTGAAATTTGCTGTTTATTTGGATTAGTTAATGTGTTATTATTATGTAAATATCCTGATTGGGCAGAAAGGATCAAAAATTTAATTAATAGAATAATTCCCATACAAAAGGAATTTGCAAATCTACAAATCGAGGCAGGAGCCCACATTATAGGTGCGGGAGATTCAGCAATATCACAAATAGGGCCAAAAAGATATGAAATATGTTGTCTAGACGCTACTAAAAATTTATTTGATGATATACAGAAAAAAGTTCCCATATTATATCATGTATGTGGAGATAATTCGGTGGTTGATCCCGAGGGACGAGACATGCTTAGATTAATATCAAGTACAAATGCGGCAATTATAGATTTAGATTTTCAAGTTGATTTGAAAATTGCAAAGGAAAAGATTGGAGATATAAATTGCATTAGAGGAAATACCAATACTCAAATTTTAGGCAACAATTCATATTCTAGTTCTGATATTATAAAAATTGTCTCAGAAACAATTGAAGCAGGGAAACTAGGCGGAAAATTTATGTACGCCGCGGGCTGTGAATGGCCATGGGAGCCAATTGAATTAGCAAGTAGAAACTTAGGAATAGCTAAAGTATTGAATGAAAAATATGGTGTTTATTGAATAACTATTATAAATTCAATGACCTTTATACTTATAATTATAATTATTTTAAATAATTCAGTGCTGTTAAAGCATACAATTTGGTTGTGTTAATTAAATCTTCGATATAAACAAACTCGTCAGCAGCATGGGCATTAGTGTCATCGCGCCCCGTGCCGATTAAAATAGTTTCTATTCCTCTTTCTTGAAACCAATGAGCATCAGTCGAAGGCATGAACAATTTAAATTCTTTTTTTTTGTTATATAATGCCTGAAACGCTTTTTGGACTGCATTTGCAAATTCAGATTTACCATCAATTACAAAAGGTTCCAGTGATATAGGAATTTGTACTTTAATATCTAAAAATGGATCCTCTTGTTTTAATTCTTCTATATAACCTAATATTCTATTCTTAATACTTGCGATATCTTGTTCTGGAATTGTGTTCACACTGCAATGGAGATAGCATCTATCAGGTACTGTAGTTATTTTATTCCCTCCATGAATTTCTGCTAGATTTATATGACTAACTCTGATTGTAGATCCTTCTGGTAAAGGATATTTTGTTTCTTTAGCCATAAATTCTTTATTTAGTTCTAATAAAAAGTTCATAATTTTTGTCATCCTATCAACCGTATTGATACCTGAATATTCATTACGGTAAGGTTTTGGTAAATCTGGAGCGCTTAAACCATGACCCTGTTTCCCATATATAATAATAGTTATATACATTGTACCACCTGTATAACCATAAGGATATGCTGCTGGAGCATCTCCTAACAAGCAAACATCACCTTTTATTAAACCTTCACTCAATAAATACTCTGCTCCCCTTAATCCACCCAATTCCTCATCACCTACAACAGTTACAATTAATTTTCCTTTTGGCTTAAATCCCGCTTCTATTAAAGCTTTAGCAGCAAAAATTTCTGCTGTCACACAAGATTTATCATCACAGGAACCACGCCCATAAATTTTACCATTTGTAATCTCACCGCCAAAAGGATCTTTTGTCCAACCTTTAAATGCCTGGACTGTATCAAAATGCGCATTAAAAATTAAAGTTTTACCATTGTCTTTCCCCCATTCACCAATCAGATTTCTTCTATTTTCTTGCGTTTTTAACCCAATTTCATTCATTTTTCTTTCCGTAAATCTGACAATTTGTTTATATTTAGATGGTGGATTTTCAGAAGGAATTTGAATACTCTGCTGGTGAAATTTAATAATTTCATCTTTAATTTCATCAATTCTAGTTATTATTGTCTTTTCCAAACTATTCAATTTTTTCCCCTATAAATTACTAATATAATAATCTTAGATGTAGAAAAATATAAAACTATAAAATTAAAAAACTATCTACCACATATTTAGATTGTCATTTCTAATATATTTTTAAAAAAGTGATAAAGATGGCTAAAAGAGTCGCAATTAATGGTTTTGGAAGAATTGGTCGATTATTTTTCAGAGCTATATACGATAATTTCTGGAATGATCTTGATGTTGTTTCTATAAATGATCTTTTTGAGCCAAAATATTTGGCTTATGCTTTAAAATATGATTCTGTCTTTGGAAAATTTAAAGGAAAAGTAGAATCTACTGATAATTCATTGATTATTGATGGTAAAAACATACCTATTACTGCGGAAAGAGATCCTGCGAATTTACCACATGCAAGTAATAATATTGATGTCGCTGCAGAATGTACTGGTCGATTTGTTAACAGAGAAGGGAGTAGTAAACATTTAACTGCAGGGGCAAAAAGGGTTCTAATTAGTGCTCCAGCTACAGATCCAGATATTACAGTTGTATTAGGATGTAATGATGATAAAATTACCTATGATCATAAGATTATCTCAAATGCTTCCTGCACAACTAATTGTTTAGCTCCTATCGTTAAAGTTTTGAATGATAATTTTAAGATTAAGTATGGATTGATGACAACCATCCATTCTTATACCAATGACCAAAGTACAGGAGATATTGCAAGAGCGGGAACTCCCGAGAAAATGATCCGCGGAAGATCTGCAGCTCAAAATATGATCCCTACATCTACTGGTGCTGCAAAAGCAATTGGATTAGTTTTTCCAGAACTCAAAGGGAAATTAGACGGTATTGCTGTAAGAGTGCCTACAATTGATGGTAGCGTAGTTGATTTAAAGGTTGTAGTAGAAAATAGATGTACTGCTGAGGATATAAACTCTAAGATGCGAGAAGCTTCCAATAATAGTTTAAGGGGCATTTTAGATTATACAGAAGACCCTATTGTAAGTAGTGATATTATTGGTAATCCTCATAGCTCAATATTCAATGGTCTTTGGACTAAAGTTGTTGAAGATCAGGCTTTTGTGTTAAGCTGGTATGATAACGAATGGGGTTTTTCAAATCGGATGGCTGAATTAATACTTAAAAAGTTATAGAGATTTAACTTT
>JBHLPN010000081.1:8653-10726 GCA_048939445.1 Promethearchaeota archaeon
GGAGGAATAAATACTGAAGGAGTTTGCTTTGATGCTAATGGAATTCTCCCAGCTAGTTTTGTAGACTATTCACCATCGCTCGGACCAGTAATGAGTTATATTTCGTGTTGGGAAATTACTTTAAGAGAGTGCAGTTCTGTTTCAGAAGTAATTGAATGGTATCAGACTCATAATATGGGTGGATGGTGGGGAAATCAGATTCATTGGGCTGATAAAACAGGAGATGCTGTGATTGTCAGTCCGACTCCCGATAATGGAATAGCATTTACTCGAAAAACAGGGGATTATCTTGTCTCTACGAATTTTAATCCTGTAGATCATTCTCAAGGTTGGTATCCTTGTGAAAGATATGACTTAGTTACAAATCACCTTGAAGAACTCTCGGCTCGAGGTGATATTACTCGTCAAGATTTAATCCCAATTCTATGTGATGTATCTGATCCAGAAACGGAATATTACATTGGAACGGTCTATTCTAATATCTTTGAGTTAAAAACACAAACAATCTATCTCTATATTCAGAGAGATTTCGAATACGAAGTTATTTTCGATCTCGATGAAGAATTAGAGAAAGGTAGTCACGCTTACAAAATTCCAAGCTTAGCCAATACTTCTAATTCCAATTTGGTATTAATATTTTCCATTGTTTTTCCCATTTGTCTTGCGGGAATTGGATTCATTGTTTATTTTATATATAAGAAATTAAATATCAGAAAACGAGAATTATGATAGTAAATTTTATTAATACTTTTTTATTTTTTTTTATTAAAGTGCAAAATTTAGAAGAATAAGTGTAATTATTAAAAAGCTACTTAACGGAATTACAACAAGATTAGAAGTTGTTTGTTTAATCTTTTTTCTCATAAACATAAATTTAAATCCAACAGTGACATGGACTATGATACAAATTGACAGGAAGAAATCATAATAGATATGTGATTCAAACGGTATTATTATTCCTATACTCCCAGCATACCATTCATAGTATCCTAAACCAGATAATACAACCAGAGCGGCTAAAATAACTATTACTCTATTTGTGATTAATTGTATCAACCTTAATATGTATATAGGACGTGCTCTCTTATTTTTTAGACCTTTAAAGATACGAACAAACCAAAGTTTCAAATATTTTTGGGAAAGTATGCAATGAACGATTAGGATTCCCATTAAAATCCTTTCCACACCTAAGTGAAGAATGGGATAGAAAGCATAAATTTCTAAAAATTTGTGTAAAGCCACAATAATAACTACGATAAATGAAAAAAAAGCAAGCAACCAAGATATTTTCCTGTGAAATTTTAATCCGTCAATTTTCATAATTAGATTCCCTTTTTTTTAAAGTTTAATTGATAAATGAACCAATTTCCAAATTCTTCATCTAATTCAAATCCAGCTTCGTCTGCCCATTTTTTTTCTGTTTTTCGTCTGGGGTAATCAGGATCAGGAAGCATTTCACTTAAAGATATAATTCCATCTGGTTTTAAAACTCTTTTAATTTCTTTCAGTACTCTGATAGGTTCAGGGATTTCGGGAAGACAAGCAATCATCAGAACTCGATCTATACTCTCATCTTCAAATGAGAGCTCATAAGCATCATCAATTTTTGGAATGATATTCGTGATATTCTCCTTTTCTACTCTTTTTTTAAGTTGGTTAATTACAGATTCTTGGATATCTATAGCATATACTTTACCATCTGGTAAAATGCTTTTTGCAATTGTTTTCGTGTAGCTCCCTTTTCCTGGTCCAATTTCTACAATTGTCATACCTGGTTCAAGATGCATGCGTTCTGCTACTTTTTCAGGTTTTTGGATTAATTTCCTTCTAATGGGATTGTCAATCAAACGAGTCATAAAGCTGGGAATTGGAAATTTATAATATCTTCTAATTATTCTCATTACAACAAATACGATAAAAAAGAAAATTCCAAGGGCTATTAGAAATACCCATAAAATTATAGATAAAATTAACCAAAAATCCATTTGTAAAAAACTCTTGATTGTATAAATTTCAATTATATTTTCCCATTCAATCTCATCGCAAAAGGATTGAGAAAAGATAATGCTTTAG
>JBHLPN010000345.1:0-3339 GCA_048939445.1 Promethearchaeota archaeon
CATATCCCAGGGACTCATTGTAAGAATTTATTTCTCAAGAATAAGAAATCCGGGCAATTGTATTTAGTCACCATACCTAGTGAAAAGCGTTTGGATTTAAATCAATTTCGTAAATTGATTGGAGCACCAAAAGTCCGTTTTGCGGGACAAGAAGAGCTCTCTGAGATATTAGGTATTACAGCGGGAGCTGTATCTCCGATTAACTTAGTTAATGATATCAATAATAAAGTGATTTTCATTGTTGATAAAGAAGTATGGAATGCAGAATTGATATGTTGCCATCCAAATGTTAACACAGAAACTTTACAAATTTCGGGATCTGATTTTCGAAAGTTAATCAAGGCAACTGGTACTTCTATGGAGATAAAAAATCTTCCATATTTAGAATCTATTAGTTACTAAACTATTAAATTCATCTTTTTCTAATCCTAATTGATAATCGAAGCTTATTATGGTAAAAAAATTAAAATTATAAAATCTTAGCTCATGAACGTGTTTCATCTAAGTATTAATAGGAAATAGGTTAATCATATTTTTAATTTAGAATTCAGATAAAGTTTTGTTTTTCATCTTTCTAATATAGATAATCAAATATCCAGCAGGAATTGAAAGGAAAAAGCCCCATAATGGAGAGTTAAATATAAATAGGATACTCCCAACCGGATAAAGAAAACGAATAAAGAACTTTATTGCTCGATTTCTCAATGGTTTTTTTCGCATAATTTGAATTAAATATTGTAAAATCGAGGGAATCCAGCAAGCAATGAAAATTATGAGAATAATCGGTAGATTAATGAAATTAACAATAAAATAATAAAAAACATTCCCTATTATTAATGCAAAAACAGCTCCCAATAAAAAAGCAAAACATCCTATGCAGAGAGCATATTTAAATAAATAAAACACATGATCATCAAAATCGTCGCGTTTTGGATCATGATGCGCTAACCAATTGAGTACTATTATATTTTCCTTTTGAAGTTCTTCTTTTTGGTTTTGCATCTTTCTATAATCTACTTTATGAATAACCCATAAGAAAGTCTGGCTTTTATACTTTTATTCCATTATTGTTAAAATAAGAAAAAGAAAAAATTAATCTTTACTCAAGAATATGCTACTACTTGTTCTGTCTCAAACCAGCTATCGCTAAATATTTCGTCTGTTCTATATTCTTCGCCTATAGATTTATATGTAAACAAGAAGTCTGAGAAATTTTCGGCTGTATCTACAATAAATTCTGTTTTTGATAAAGTACGAGTTTTAAGAAAAGTCCAATCACATTTGCCAACCTGCCAATTACCATAAGCATCCATTCCTATTTCAGCTTTTATTACTATTCCATAACTGTGCATCTCTAATTCCTTACCATCACAAAAATCTCCTAAGGAATAAGCAATTAATTTGTTATCGTTATCAATAGGAAAAAACGATACAGGTTGAGGACAGTGTGAGTGGTGGCCAACTAATGCATTAAATTTACTCAATAATTCCATGCCTTGTTTAATAATTTTGATCCGAGGATATAATTCCATTTCATAACCCCAATGCGGAAATAATAGATTAAAGGAACCTTCCTTAAGATATCGGGTTGATTCTTCTAATCTAATTAAATAATCACAAGGATAATTTGACCATTGAGTACCTCCTATCACTCTTAGATCATTTGATATATCTAGAAAAGGTGTTTTTTTGGTTCCAAATACATTAAAACCTCTTTTTTTTAATTGATTTACAGAATGATAGAAACTTTTTTCTCCAAAATCACCGCTGTGATTGTTTGCTGTCGATAAATATGTTTTTTTTGGAGTAAATAAACTTTCAAGAGCATCCATTATTTGTGTTTTATGACGTTTTCCATTGAATTTTTTTTTCTCTGAAGTGAGCGTGGCCTCAAAATTTCCAATAAGAAAATCTGATCCTTTTACAAAACTTTTAACTCTTTCACCAATAATTAAATCTCTTAAATTCATATCCATTATATCTCCTATAAAAGATATGGTATATTTTGGAGTGATTCTATTTAACACATTACTTTTAGATATGTATTCAACATTACCGTAATTATTGGTATTAGGACCACAAATAAAACGTTTGAACCAACTAAAATTCTCTCTCAATGAATAGGGAGATCCAAGAAGAGTTTTACCTCCTAACGGCAAATATTTTTTTATTGTTAGCATGTATTTTATCAAGGCAGACTTCGTTTTATAGTTTATAGTGCAAAACTTTTAGTGGAATTCGAAAGTATAGAAAAGTTTTAAAACAAATTATTTGTTTTTTCGAATAAAAATCATTGAGTGAATAAAATGGTTTAATTAAAAATTTTAAAAGTGGTCGTAGATACAACAATTGGGTGTAAAAAATTATTGAAGAAATGAATGATGATATAAAGATTATTGATGTTACTAACAATCCTGATTTTAAGAAATTCCTTTATACATGTTTATTTCATGTAAGAAAAGAAAGTCCACCTTATGATTATTCAGTAAAATTCAAAGAACGACATGATTATTTAGAGTTTGCAATACCACAAGGGTATCGTATGAAAATGTTATTTTGGAAAGGGGATCATGTAGGCATGATAGAATACGCTCCAGTCGAAGCCTCTGGCCTACCTATTATAGGAAAAGATATCGTAGTTATGAATTGCATTTGGGTTCAAAGAAAAGCTAAAGGACATAATTTTGGAAATAAACTACTTGAAGAAATGAAATTAAATGAAAAACAAGCAACCGGTTTCGCAACCATCGGATTAGAAAATTATTGGATGATTTGGATGCAAAAAACTCAAATGGAAAGGCTTGGTTTCACATCCATCAAATCAATTAAATTGAGACATAAAACATATCGTACAGAAAGATGTTTTAAATTACATCTAATGTGGATGCCAATAAAAACAACTGCAGTGCCGCCCGAATGGAATAACTCGAAAATATTTAAAGGAGTTACCTGTTGCGCAAGTCATCCTTTATATTGGGGAAGATATGGAATTAAAAAACTTAATTTGCTAGAAATTTATGAAAAATGTTAATATATATAAAAATAAATAGATAGCAATAATTTCATCTTTGAGGGTGTCTTTTATGATAAAATGCGAAATTTGTGGAAATGAATATAAAAAACGTTATTTTAAATCGTTTATATTGGAGATCCGTGAATTATGGGGGTTACCTCAGAAAATCATTGATCCCATTAAAATAAAGGTATGTTATAACTGTGGACGAGATGGGGGAAAAATATTAGAGCAATTTAAGATAAAACTAAATAATGTGAAGAAGACGAGAGAATTAATATAAAAAGGATACTCTAAAACCTTAACATCATCTGCTTCACATAATA
>JBHLPN010000346.1:0-3324 GCA_048939445.1 Promethearchaeota archaeon
TAGTATAAATTTTTTTAAAAATTAATTAAGATAGAATCAAATCAATAATTATTCAACTAGAAAAATTAAAAGAAAGTTTTAAAAGTGGTAAAACTTGCAAAAAGTTGCGATAATAGGAATAGGGATAACTCCTTTTAAAGCAAGATATTTGGATAAAACCTATTTTGAATTAGCTTATGATGCTACAAACTTAGCAATTAAAGACGCTAATAAAAATGGAGCAGAGATCACGCATAAAGATCTTCAATCAACGGTTTATGGAATCTACAATGAGTTATTCGAGCGACAGTTTATGCCAGATATCTTTACTAATTCATACATAGGGATGAACAATAAACCAGGAACTAGAGTCGCCGCGGGAGGAGCTACCGGTGGATATACAATTCGAATGGCTTATGCTGAAGTTGCATCAGGACTTTCAGATCTGTGCTTATGTATAGGACTTGAGAAATGTAATGATTGTTATGATGAACAAACGGGGACTACTACACCAGAGGTCCTAAATGCCATTGCTTATTCCGCGGATATGACTTATGAGTATCCAATGGGTATGATGGCCGCAAGTTCTTATGTATCAATGGTTAATGCTCATTATGAAGAATTTAGAAACCCAACAGAGGAACAAATGGCTTATGTCAGTGTTAAAAACCATGGAAATGCTTTATTAAATCCTAAAGCACAATCACCTATGAAGATAACAGTAGAAGAAGTTATGAATTCTAGAATAATATGCCACCCTTTCAAAATGTTAGATTGTTGTTTATATTCAGAGGCTTCAGCAACTTTAATACTCGCTAGTGAAGCGAAAGTGAAAGAATTGAAAGTTGAAAATCCAATTTGGATTACAGGAGTAGCAGCAGCAAATACTGATTGTTTTATAGGCAATAGGGAAGATATGGGAAGATTATATTCAAATATTTATGCTGCCAAAGCAGCTTATCAAATGGCAGGATTGGACTACAAAAAGATAAAAAAACAAATAGATTTAGCTGAGTTACACGATGCTTTTAGTGGACAAGAAGTTATTAGTTATGAAGAACTTGGATTTGTACCGTTTGGAGAAGGTGGTCCTTGGATTGAAAATTCCTTTGAAGAGACTGGAGAAGGACCATGGATAGATGGGGAATTGCCTTGTTGTCCTTCTGGAGGATTAATAGGCTGTGGTCATGCGGTTGGTGCAACAGGGATTATGAGTACTGGAGAAGCTACTCTTCAACTAAGAGGAGATGCAGGAAAACATCAAGTGACAATAGAAAAAGGTCGAGCAATTTCACATTCAATAGGAGGGCCTGGAGCAGCTTATGCTGCTATTATTGTAATGTCAAATGAGGAGGGGTTAAAAGAACTATGAGTAACGAATTTAAAGACCATCAAATACGGGATATAATAAAGATCAACTATAAATATACAATGGGAAGTCAGTCTAAATTTTTTATAGAGTTAATGAATCATAAAAAATTATTAGGAACAAAATGTGCTAACTGTGGTAAAACATGGATGCCTCCAAGAACTAATTGTTCTGATTGCTTTTTCCCAACAGATTGGATTGAACTCAAGCAAACTGGAACGATAGAAGTGAGTACAATAGTTTGGTATACTACTTCAGCTTTTATTAAAGCTGTTCCATATGGAATTGGATTTATAAAACTTGATGGTGCGGAAACATCGCTACTTCAGGGAATTTTTTCTGAAAATTTAGTACCTTCAAAAATAAAAAAAGGAAAAAGAGTAAAAGCCGTTTTTAATAAAGAGAGGGAAGGTAAAATGACCGATTTTTTCTTTGTTCCTGAAGAAGAATATGATAATTGGATATCTAAACCCGAATACGAAGGAGGGAAATAATATTGAGAATTGCTTATGAAAATTTAAATGAAATTGTAAAGAAATTAAACGCTAATCCAAAAGCTCAAGACGTATTTGTTACCAATATTGCAGGAAAAGATGTAAATTGGGAAATGTCATTTCAATTTAATCTTGATAATCAAGATCCTTTCTTTTTAGAAATCAAAAATAGAAAAGCTAGATTAACAAATGGGACTAAATCTGATGCAGATATCTTAATGTCTGGAAATCCGGAAGCAATTGTGAGGATTTGCAAAGGTAAAGGAGATTTCACTCACGCTATTTCAAGAGAGCAAATTACTGTTGAAAAAGGAAAAGTTATGGACGTTATCCGTCTTACACGAGCAATAACAATCGTATTAAAAACTAAATAATTTACTTTTTATTTTTAAAACTTCTTAAGTTTATATCTAAATTCTTTACACAAATTGAGATAAAATAAAAAATTAAAAGAATATTCTGAAATTTATGTGTTTTTATATAACAACAACCTTACCAGAAAGTACTAATATTGAATCTTTAAGAAATATTTTTGATCGATATAATATGGCGTTTTACCTAATCAATAATGATAATTTAACTCCTCAATTTCGACAAGGCGAGCTCTATTTTCGAGCAACTAAAGAATACTGCGATTGTGACACATCTTTAGGGTTTTTAAATAGAGAGAGAGACTATCAGAAGTTATTGAATTCCAAGAAGGTTAAAACTCTAAGAAGAAAGAAATTTAATGAAGCTGAGATTGATGAATGGATTAGAAAAAAGTTACAGAAGAAGTCGCCTCATATTAAAAAAACAATAACTGAGAGAGAAAGACAACTAGATATTGAGCGATGGAAAAACTTCATTTTAGATGTTTTAAATTCAAAAAAAGTTTCTCATATTGGTATCCTTAAACATTGGTATAAATATGGACTACAAGAAGAGGAGATTATTCTTAAAAGAACCGAAAAAATGAATATAGATGAAATTAAAATTGAATTCTTATTAAATTTGGAAGAAGATGTATTATATGAATTCTTTCCAAGATATGATTACTAATGTTTGAAAATTAGATTATTGTTTTTCAAAGGCATTTGTTGATTGAACAATATATTCAGGTTGCCAATCCAAACTTTGATGTTCAAAATACTGCTTGTAGAGTTGTCCATATTTTCCTCCCGCTGTAATTAAGGACTTATGAGTACCCTCTTCAATGATTTTCCCTTTTTCCATCACAATTATCCGATCAGCATTTAGTATAGTAGATAATCGATGTGCAATGATTATTGAAGTTCTATGAGCCAATAATACATCAAGCGCTTCTTGAATTATCGCTTCTGTATATGCATCTACACTTGAAGTAGCTTCATCAAGAATAAGAATTTTAGGGTCCATTAAAAGTGCCCTAGCGAAGCTTATAAGTTGTTTTTGTCCAGCAGAGAGACCTCTTCCTCTTTCTCCAATTGTTGTTTGTAAGCCCTCTGGCAAATAATTTATCAA
>JBHLPN010000082.1:0-10619 GCA_048939445.1 Promethearchaeota archaeon
TTTATAAAAGTATATTTAAAGACAGGTAAACTATCTCATCTAATATTATCATATTTTATGAATAAACAGGTTCGTTAGCTCATTGATAAATCTATTACTTCTTCCAACAAGGTTTTTTCCTTCAATTTCTGGGGCTGAATTCTATTTTCAACGGATGGCAGAGATATTAATGGCAGATTATAATTATAATATAGATATTAAGACTTCAAATGCTGTAGATTTTAAAGCCTTAAGAAATTCCAATGGAAAAATAATCACTAAAAATGATAAATATTACAATAGAGTTAATAACCTGAAAATAAACAGGTTTCCAGTAAATAGCAATATTTCTGAAGAAACTATTGTAAATAAATTGAAATCTATCCCTGCTTTTAATAAATTAAATATACATGATAATACTCTAAAAAAGTTTATAAAAAATGGACCCTATTTAGAGGATTTATTAAATTATATATTGAATCAAGATAATTTGAAATATGATTTAATCCATACCACTTTTTACCCATATTTTAATTGTATAATCAGTTTGATTTTAGGAACTTATATTAACAAACCAGTAATTTGCACCCCTTTTTTCCATTTTTCCAATCCTCGATATTCAGACTTTGAACTGATAGAAGTATTACAAAAATTTGATCTATTAATAGCATGTACGAATCTTGAAAAGAAATTTTTATCTCAGGAGTGTAATATCCCATCAGATAAGATTAAAGTCATTCCAATGGGTGTAGATTTCAAAAAGTTTAAAAATAATCGTAAATCTTCATTGGAACAATATTCTTTTAAAAAGAAATTTTTTAATAATAAGGAAAAAAGGTATAATTTCATTTTATTTTGTGGCTACAAGAATTATGAAAAAGGAGCCTTATCAATTCTGAAATCAATACCTCATATTCTAAATAAGATAAAAAAACTTTATTTCGTTTTTATTGGTCCGTCAACAATTGCTTTTAACCTAGAAATGTCTAAAATTTCTAAGCTTAAAAATGTAAGAATCATCAATTTCACTCCGGATAATTTAACAGGATATTTTGATAAAAAAAAAATAGCTGCATTTAAAGAAGCAGATATCTACCTAATGCCTAGTCGGAGTGATGCATTTGGAATATCCTTTCTTGAAGCATGGGCTGCAGGAAAACCAGTTATTGGAGCTAGAATTGGCGCAACTCCTGAAGTAATCCGAGAAAATATTGACGGTTTATTGGTTGAATTTGATAATCCTGAAGATATTGCTGAAAAAGTTATATATCTTCTAAAGAATAAAAGATTGAGAAAAAGATATGGTACCGCCGGACAAATTAGAGTATCCCAAAAGCACACATGGGACATTATAGCTAAAGAAACGCATAATACATATAAAAATTTAATAAAAAACTATAACTAATTAGAATATGAAAAACATTTCTGGAAATCCATATTTAACAAAAGAACATGGTGAGATTTATCTTGATTCTGTCCCCATGAATGAAATTCTTAACAGATTTAAAACTCCGCTACTAATTTTCTTGGAAAATAGAATAAGAGATAATATTAAAACTTTTATTAACATTTTTAGCTCAGAATTCACTAATTTCGGTTGCTATTATTCATTTAAGGCTAATTATCTCTCTGAAATTTGTAAAATCGTACTTTCAGAGGGAATTGGTGCAGAAATTGTTGGATTACCAGAATTAAAATTAGCATTAAAGATTGGTTTTCCATCCGATAGAATAATAGTTGGTGGACCTTATTTATCAAAAGAACTTATAAAATTAAGCATAGAAAATAAAGTTAAAGAAATAATAATTTATGACTTAAATGATCTAAAAAAAGTCAATTCAATTGCTCAGAATAGTAATTATATTCAAAATATTTGTATTAGAGTGAATTCTCAGAAATATGATAGTAAATTAGGGGTGAAATTGAATGAAAAGAAAGTTACACAGTTTGCACAAACATTAAAAAGTTATCAGAATATCAAGATTAAATCAATCCTGTCCCATTATAGTACTCAAATGAACGATATCAACCAATTTAAGCAAAATGTCTCCTCAATAGTATATAATTTAAAACTTTTTTCTGAGCATGGAATAGTTATTAATGATATTAATCTTGGAGGGGGATTTCCGGAAGCTACTGTAATGCCTCAACATCAATTAAAACAGATCGCTAAGGAAATGAAAACTAATTTAGAGGAATTAGAAGTTAATTATAACCATATCTATTTTGAACCTGGAAGATACTTTTTAGGAGATGCGGGGTTGTTTATATCAAAAATTGTAAATGTTGGTGAAAATAGATGGGTATTTTTAAATATTGGAAACAATATTTGCCCCAAATTTGCAAGATGTTCTTTAAGATTTTATAACGTCTCGCAAATTAACAAGCCACATAAACATAAAACTTCAATTGCAGGTATAATTCCCACAGATCAAGATGTATTAGCAAAAGATTATTTCTTCACTGAAAATCTGATGAAAGGAGATAAAGTTCTTGTTACTAATACAGGTGCTTATTGCTTAACCTTTTCGAATAGGTTTCCCTATTTATTGCCAAAAATCCTTCTTATCAGTAATAAAAGTCTAAAACTCATTTTTGATCCAAACATTCATGGAGATTTTTCATTAAATAAACTTTAATAATAAATCTAAGCAATTTAACTACGTAATATTTCGATATTACATTAATTCTAATTTTTTTATTTTAATTCTTAGTACAAATTAAATTAAAACTTGTTTATTATGGAATCATTTATAAGAAGTGCACGTGAACGAGAAATAAGTAGACCCCAAATTGAAAGTTTCGGTTATGCTAATATTAAAATCATCGGATGTGGCGGTGCTGGAAATAATACGATTAATAGATTAATGAAAATAGGAATAAGGGGTGCTAATTGTGTAGCAGTTAATACTGATTGTCAACATTTAGACAGTGTTGAATCTCACATAAAAATATTATTAGGGAAGAATTTAACTAAAGGCCTAGGAGCAGGGGGAAACCCAGAAATCGGTAGAGCTGCAGCTGAAGAATCTCGAGAGGATTTGACTAAAATATTAAGAGAATCAAACTTAGTATTTATAACATGTGGAGAAGGTGGAGGAACGGGGACTGGAAGTGCTCCTATCATAGCAGAAATCGCAAAATTAGAAGGCGCTATTGTGGTAGGGGTTGTGACTTTACCCTTCAATACTGAAATTGGGCGAATGGAAAAAGCTAAAGTGGGGTTAAATCAATTGAAACGTTATGCTGATACATTAGTAGTAATAGATAACAATAGATTACTACAAATCGCTCCCAATTTACCAATTATTGAAGCTTTCAGCGTAGCTGATGAGGTATTAGCTACAATGGTTAAAGGTATTACAGAAACCATTTCTTTACCTTCTTTAATTAATTTGGATTTTGCTGATGTGAGAACTATTTTAAGTACTGGGGGAGTGGCTATTGTTGGTGTTGGTGAATCTAGTGGAAAAGAGAATAGAGTTGAAGAGGCTATCCAAGATGCTCTTAATACTCCTTTATTAGATGTGAGTATCGAGGGAGCAAAAGGGGCTCTCATTCATATTTGTGGAGGAAACGACATGACACTAGCAGAAGCAAATTCAGTAGCTAAGAAAATTTCAGAAAAAATGGACGTAAATGATTCAATGGTAATTTGGGGTGCTCGTGTTTCGGATGAATTTGATGGACTTTTAAGGGTTATGCTCTTAATAACAGGCATTAAATCTCCTCAAATTTTTGGGACCGGATATTCCTTCAACAAATCTTTTAATTCAAATGTTAAAAAACCTTCAAAAGTAGGCTTATCCGATGACATTTTTAACATAGGCGAAATTGCTTTTGATTGAGTCATT
Source organism: Promethearchaeota archaeon (assembly GCA_048939445.1). GTDB lineage: Archaea > Asgardarchaeota > Lokiarchaeia > Sigyniarchaeales > SOKP01 > Loki-b32. Next base: position 3,834 of record JBHLPN010000082.1, read on the forward strand.
TTTTGCTCTTCCTTTTTATAATTCGTTGTATACAGAATTATATGGAAAATGAGTCTTCAAATGAAATTCAAGCAGAGATAGATGCTTTCATTAATAAAATTCAGAAATGGAGAGATTTCTTTGATTTTCAAGTCAAAATATATTTTGATGGGTGGGCAATTTCCTTAAGAGAAAAGAATCTTTATCCTCGTCTTATCATTATTTTTAAATCTTTTGAGAATAAGCTGTATTCGTTGAAAAGTTTCGAAGTTCATCTAAAAGATTATCAACACGAAGAATTTAAAGAAATATATTCTGTAGACAATATAGATAACTTGGATACCTTAGTAGTTGAATTAAAAGAAATTATATATGGAAAAGATTTAATGAAAGAAGTCTCAAAGATTTATAAAAATGCATTTATAAAGTGAAAATTAGAATTCAGGTTTGTACATTTGTCTGAATTGCTCTTTCTTCTTTTCACTATATTTATCTTCTAGAAACTTTAAAACCACATGATGGGGCATTCCATTGATTAACATATTCACTGCTTTTCTAGCAATTTGCAAATTATCGTAATCTGCAATAATTGAAACTGTTTTTCCATAAACCGAGATAAAGCTTTCAGCATATTTTTCAATAGCCTTTCTCATTTCTCCATTTCTCCCTATTATTCTCCCTTTCACACGTTTAATTCTTTTATCAGATTTTCCTAGAATTGATAAGAGATTAATAGGTACAAAATCAAAATTTTCTTCTAGTAATTTCATAGCTTTAATCGGATTAAAACCTCGATTTATTGCCTTTACTATTTTCTCTGCTGTGATAACATTTAAAGGCATATAGTTTGGATTGTCTGGTTGCGGTAAAATCTCACAATTTCCTGATTTACTATCTAAACTAATTTTGACCCCTAGTTTATTTTCAATCTCTTTTTTAATTTCTCCATCCCTTCCTATTAAAACAGCAATTCGCTTTTGTCCAATTTTCATTTTAACTTGATAACAATAAATTCTTTATTTTTACCAATTTTCAATTATTAATATTTATTATTTCGTAATAGAAATCTTTAGGATCTGGTGTGTCTATACCTAATTTTTCAAAATATTTAAACATATTTTTTATATCTCGTACCAAAAATACTTCTGCTTTTGGATGGTGAATTGATACAGCTTGGGAAATATCAATAACAATGGGTTTTTGATTATGATATAAGATATTAAATTCACTTAGATCTCCATGAACCAATTTAGCTTTTTGATATAGATCTTTTATAAAGATTAACAATTCATTCATTAAATTGATAGGATCTTTAGGTCTTTTTATATCTTTTAAAACTGGTGCAGGAATAGACTCAAATCCTATATATTCCATAATTAATACATTATTTCTAATAAATAACGGGGTGGGAACACTCAAGCCAACTTTATGAGCCCGTTTAAGATTTTTAAACTCTTTACTAGCCCATAGAAAAATAATCTTCGATACATTGCGCGGAATTTTCTTAAATCTAGGATCACCAATAATATAATTTCTCATCCATTTTGATGTGTTACTATCTATCTTATAGATTTTAATAGCAACCTCTTTTCCATTCAAATCATACCCTAAATAAATATTGGCTTCCTTTCCAGCTGAAATAATCCCTTCTACCCTCTCTAAAGGACCATTCACTAATAATTTATTTAAATTAAAAACAGTTCTTTCATCAAACACGGATTCTATAGCTGCTCTCTTTTTTGACTGATCTATCTTTTTAATTCGTTTATTATCGACTTTTGTTTTTTGTAACTCATCAATATTTGCATCCAATTCTTTCTTTACTTTATCATCTAATAAATCTTCAAATTCTTCATCATTACTCTTGTTATTTTCTTCCACTTGCTTTTCCTCTATGGCCTTTTTTTAGTTATCTTTTCATTAAAGAAATAAGAATAGTCTTTTATCAATTTAGTGTTATTCTCACCTCGAAGAATCACCTTGTTTTTTGTAATACTTTCTACACCAAAACTTTTATCTCCAATAAATATCACATCGTTAATACTTATTGGTAAAAATTTTACTAGAGTTTTAAAACGATATAAGTTTCTACCTTTTTGAGAATCCCTTCCTACCAATTTTTTAGATCTTTTTAATAAAAAGTAATATTTTGATTTTAATAACTTGACTAAATAATTCATTAACTCATTTGTACTAAGGTATAAATCTACTCCATATTTTTGGTCCTCTATTTTTGAGATATATTGCTTATGATTTTTTTCGAATAAATCCTCCACAAATTTGTGGATTTCGTCTAAAATTTTCTTGATAAAGTCGAATTGTTCCTCATCTTTAACTCGTAATTGAATAATTGAAAGGTAATAAGTTCCTCCTCTTAAATTAGTACAATTTTTGCACAACATATGATTTAAATTCACTTTAATTCTCTGTTTATGTTCTATATTTGAAGTCTTTTTTGACAACCCATGAATTATTGCTTCAAGCGAAGCTAACAAATCTTTTGATGAATAAATAAAGCTATTTTCATCTAAGGAGATTGTAAAATCAATAGAATTCTTTTTTGAAATACTACTTAATACATATTTTTCAAGAGCTTGTTTTATGACTGAAAACAATTCATTTCGCTCAGGTTCAATCCAAATATCTTTTTTAGAGAAACTTCCACAATCAATACAAATATTAAATGAAAATTTTTCTGGTAATTTAAATAATGGCTTTTCCTTTAAATAACACTTAAGACACATTCCATAATGAGGATCAGTTTCTCCTAATTTTTTTCCACATATTGCACAAAATCGATTAGGCATTAAAACATCATCTTTAAAGCCATGGGAACACCATTAATAAATCTGACACCTTCTTTTGGTAATAAATTATTTTCAATCGCTTTATTAATTATTTTTTCTCCTACTATATTAAAACACATCGCTTCTTTCAATATTGAAATCGCTTCTTCAAGATCTATTAAATTACCTCCAAAAAATTGACTTGAAATTTCAATTTTTAGATTTCCCTCTTTATAAACTTGATTAAGTAATTCTTCATCACAACATGCTATTGTTTCAAGGTCTCCCTTAACATGTATTTTTAAGTAAACTTTTTTCAATTTCATTTTAATATACATTACTTATTTTTCTTTAATTTCTTCCCTTGCCCCACACGCAGTACATTTAAGATAAAGCTTTTTACCTTCTCTTTGGATTTGAGTATCCGGTTTATTACAAATTTTACATAAAACATAAGTTTTCGTATAATTTTCAATTAATTTGTTTAATACTTGTTCCTTATACTGACCTTTTAAAAATAATTGCTGTCTCTCATCTCCTCTAATCTCCCCCATAGTTCCTACTGTTTTCAGAAATATTCCTAGAAAATGCTTCCTATCTCTATTAAGCGTACTAATTATTCTATTGAAATTAGTAATAAACGTATTCCTACTTTCAATACGAAGTTCTACTGTTGGTATTTCAAATCTAGATGACTTTTTTACATTTTCTGGAATCTTTTCAAAAGCTTTATCCAATAAATCATTGTAATTATGCAAATCCATAATTTTATTCCCTATTGATTTAACTTATAAATATGAAATAAACCATAAGAAAAATAGTTTACCTTTATAATAGAAAAAATTCGTAATACAAGCTTATATTAAAAAGCTTCATAATTATCATTGTCAGATTTATAAATACGGGATTCTAAAATTAAGTCATTGAGAAAAGTTTTCAATTCATTATCAGAGATTTTCATCTCATGTTTTAATGTTTCAAAAGAAATGCCATTTCCTTTTGCCGAAGACTGCTCAATAAGTAAAAAAATCTTTTCTTTTATTTCATTGTGCTCAAAAGTATCAGTTTCGCTTTCAAAAAGGGTTCTAACATCTATTTCATCTGAAAAATCTTCAAGATCATTTACAATTTCTGGAATTTCCTGAATATCTCCGTGCTTTATTCGATGTATTATTTCAGCATTCCTTAATAAAATAAGGTTAGGTTCTTCCACACTTTTCATATACTCTATCCATAATGAAACAAAATCACCATATTTACTCACCCGTCCCATGGTTTCCACAATATCGCCCTTTTTAAATGCTATAAATTTTTCTGGATTTACATTTCTTATAGTGGCTCTGATCAATCCTGTGCCATCATCCAAGTCGAAATCAATTCTGATATTTGAATCGAGACTCTCTTCTAACATAATATCAGGTTCATTTGCTTCAATTAATTTTTCCTTTTTATCAATAATAGTCCCAATAATTCGAATACGTTTAACATGTCCAAAGATCGTATGAAAAAATTTTTCGTTATCATCGTAATGACCCTCTAATATATGCTTAATCCAACAATGTATCGCAGGCATTCTTTTAAAACTCATTTTTTTATTCAACTCAGACCTTTCTCTTATTTTTATATAGTAAAATTAATTATTTTTTCATATAGAAGTAATTATTAAGCTAAGAATATTAAGGGAAGCTTTTTCTTAAAATATTTGAATCGCATCTTTTTCCTTTAAAGGAGCTGTTTTGAGAGATAGAAAATGGTAGCGGGGGTTCGATTTGAACGAACGATCTCAGGGTTTCTCAATGAGATGAGAATAAGTTCTGCGACTTATGAGCCCTGCGGCATAAACCAGGCTAGCCCACCCCGCTATGAAAGCATATAAGGGTTTAATTCCTATGCGAAATATACTATTTATATATATATCATTATAAACTAATAATTTAATCTTTTTCGATTTTATAATAGCTTTTATTGTTCTTATATCAAAAAGTCATGTATATAACCAATAACTTTAACTTCTTATTTAAATTAGATATTAAAAAAGAAAACGATTTTATGGAAGCTTATGTCTGTAGATGTAGTTGAGATAATTTTAGGTTTCATTTTGAATCCATGGTTTATTTTATCTTTAATATTTTGGGCCATTGTTTTACTCGTAATTCGTTTATTGAGAAATAGAAAAGAGGCATATTATCTCTGGTTTCCATTACTAGCAATGTTTAAAACAAAGAGATTAAATAGATTCATAACGAGAGTTGCAAGAAAAGCACCTAAGTTTTGGAAAGTTTTTTGGACAATAGGCATATTTATTTCATTTGGTTTTACCATTTACGCTTTTTATTTCTTCTTTACAAACTTTATCAATTTGATTTTCCGCCCTAGTCCTGAACAAGCTGTATTTCCTCTTATTCCAGGTGTGACCATCGATCTCCCAACGTTATTCTATATGATGCTTCCGCTTTTATTTATTATAACCACTCATGAATTAGCTCATGGAATTGCAGCCAGTACTGAAGGAGTAGATATTAAGTCTACTGGTGTCCTCGGAGCAGGACTTTTTTTCATTATAGGTTTTGGTGCTTTTGTTGAAGTTGATGAACGAGAATTAAGATCTAGAAAATTTCACAGAAATACAAGGTTACGAATCGCTGCAGCAGGAACATATGTAAATGCTTTAACGGCAGCAGTTGCATTCATTTTGTTATTGAGTTTTCCACTTATGATTTCTCCATTCTATGTGCATGTTTCTCAAGTTAATACTGTATTTACAGAAGCAGAAGGAGGATTCAATGAAGGAAAGCTAGCAGCTGGTGATGTTATACTCGCGATTAAAAAACAAGGCGCGGGAGATGAAGAATATTTATATATCGATAATTACGGGGCAACAACTTTTACAAATATCTTAAATAATAGAACCAGTTTAAAATGTTCCATAGGCGATAATTTAACATTCAGTATATATAATCCCACCACTGATAGTTATTCAGAGAAAAATGTAACTTTAGGACCTCGTTACTTTATTGGAATTAATTGGGTGTATATCTCTGATACTGAACTACAAATAACCAAGATTTATTCTGCAATTGAAGGAGGAAATAACTATGATAAAAATCTAACTGTCGGAATAATTATAAACGAAATAAATGGAGACCCAATAGATCGAAATAGTGGAGATACACTAGAAAAAGCACTTACGATATTCAATTTAAATACTTTAAATTTAAGTTCGGCTTCAGAAACATTCGTTTTAAACGTTGATTTATATTCGGAATCTAAAGTAAAAATTGGTATTTATAGTAATTCATATTTCATGCACAAAAATGATTTCGCTAAATTCTTTACAAGTTTCTGGCCAGAATTCTGGCTAAAAGAAATAGCATGGCTGTTTATTATTGCTTTTAGTATCACCCTCTTTAATATGTCTCCCTTACCAGTGTTCGATGGCGATAGAATGGTGAAAGAATTACTTGATTGGGGTTTCGGAGAAGAATACATAACAACCCGAAAAAAAACAGATAAAGTTAAATTTAATAAAGATGAGAAAGAACTTCAAGTATCAAAATACAGAGTAGAGAAAATCGATTCTGTTAAAATTTTAATAGAAAATAAAATGAACGTGAAAGATAAAACTGAAATAATTTTAGCTGAAGATAAGTACAGCTTAATCGATAAAATAGGTGATGGATTTAAGGATACTATCTTATTAGATCTTCCTGAACAAGCAAAATTAGAAGAAGGATCATTAATCGAAATTACTTATGAATATTGGTATGATGAAAAACAAAAGATTAAAAAACCAATTTTAAATTTTCTTCGATATTTTATATTGGTTTTTATTATCGGTAATTTAATTTTGTCTTTCATAAAATTTGGGGAATTCTTATTCTGGATTTAATTCTAAACTATTTTTTTTAACTTAAATGAGTAATTTTAAAATTTTTTTGAAGCAAGGGAAATGTTCCCATTGTAGCAATAATATAATAATCAAAAGAAAATATTCTGGAGAAAATCTCTGTTTAGAGTGTTA
>JBHLPN010000007.1:0-35162 GCA_048939445.1 Promethearchaeota archaeon
TTAAATTCATCACTCCCACTAACTCCAAAAAAGCCCATTTGACCATTTGCAGGGTAGAATGGGATTAATCCTTTAATTGTTAGGCTAGTACTAAACAAATCTGTGTAATCTCCACTCGCTATTGCCAAAGCAACAGCACACGTCAGATGACCTCCTGCTGAACCTCCGCTTATGAAAACAGAATCCAAATTAGCACCATATTCCTCAGCATGATCAGTTAAATAGTTAGTAAAAATGCCAATATGGCGCATCATATCATCTATATTAAAATTACCTTTTTTATAAACAGGAGTTAAGGGATCCAATGTATATAAAGGGTTTTCAGCAATTCCATATTGAATATCAAATACTACATACCCCTGAGCAGCGAAATATTTATTCATTTGCATCATATTCATTAAACCTTTATCTCCAGAGACCCATCCCCCTCCATGGATACGGATAATTGTTGAATTTCCTCCAGGAAGGTTTTCCCCTGAATATATAGGCATATACGCATCAAAATATAGTTGTATTCCTTCATTGTTATAGAACAAAGTATCTTTTTCAATTATACAATCCTTAGGAGTTATGCCCAAAAAGTAACTTGATAATGAAAAAGGGGTTTCTAAAAAATATTCATTTGCTTCATTAGATATTTTTTCTTCCCAATTTGAACCAAAAGTGGTCGAGAAATTACGTTCAATATTATTAATAGCATATTGGGTTAAAAATAAAGGAGTCAATAACAATCCTGAAACCACTATTCCACTAATTGCTGTTCTATAAAACTTTTTAGAATTTACTTTACGATGCTTCAATTTTAGAAGCAGAATTGTATTTGCAAAAAATATTATTGAAAAGAATACACCAAATTGACCTGAAACTATTGATATAAATGTGGTAACAATTTCAAATGATCCAAATAAAATTCCAATTCCAAATATGATGCCTATGATGAATGTGACCTTAGAAATTACAACCATAATTTTTTTTAATCTTTTCTTAGTTTTGATAAACTTCCCTGAAAATCTTTTTTCTAAATAATAAGGTTTAAGTCCTAAAACTACACTATTATAAAAATTAATTCCAAAAACGGCATAAATAATTCCAATAATTAAGGTTCCAAAATAGAAGAAATAAATTAGGATATATGCAAATAAATTATCAATCAATTGATTGGAATAAGTTACAGAAACAAGTAAATTTCCAAGCAACATACAAACCATCGCAAGAATGATAAATGCTAAATAGACATAACCAAAGATATGCAATTTTCGGTTTAAATTGTACTTTCCAATTTTAGTACATGAATTAATAAAAATAAGAATAAGATTAGCAAAAATTGTTGTTAAAAGAAGGAAACCAAAAATATCCCATAATATTGAATATGAAGGAGATGATAAATAAATGATTCCTAAAACAACACAAATTGAATTTAAGATGACTGAGAAGTAATAAGCTATTTTAATATGCTGAGTTTTGAACCAGTTCTTCCTTATCATCATTTTTCTCTTATCTCAAACTATCTCCTATTGCTATCTATAAGTACAGCAGGTATAAATGTCAAGGATTCTCGACATATACAAAATATTCTTATACCTAAAGATTCATATTGGAATCTAGGTTTAAAATTATAAAAATAATCAAAAATTACCTATAAAAATATATACAAAATGAGAAGGTTTTATTACAAAATCGTAAAATACCATATTCTTTATTTTTATGCGTGTCAATGACACGTAATTTCAGTCATTCACTTAAAACCTTTCATTAAAGGGAGTATTTGGGGACCATTAGGTAAAATTAAGATAGACGCTTCTGAACCATATTTCTTTAAACAGCTAACAATAGCATCTTCAGCAGTTTCAGCATATTTTAACCCAATATTGCCAATCTCATCTTTAGTTAATTTAGAAATTATAAACACATCTGCTTTCATAAGAATTCTAGCTAAAATTTGTATTTCCCATTGATCAGGTACTACAATTTCTTTATCTATGATTTTTTTATGAATTTCATTTGGTGTCAACCCAGAAAATAATAATTCTTTAAATTTATCTTGTCCAACCCCAATACCTTCAGCACATTCATTTACTGCGATAATTGTACCATATTCTTTCACAGCCATTTCTCCAATTGCCATACTTTTTACAGCTTGATATAAATTAAGGTCTAGGGGATATCCTCCATTGCCGCATATTACTATATCGTAAGGGTTCTTAATTTCTTTGAAAATATGTCGTAATTGATAATTTACCAATTTCTCATGGACTTTAATAAGATTTCCCGATGCTACTTGAACAATTTCATGTTGCTCATTAATACATACATTCACAATAAAATCTACATCTACCTTATTTGAAATTTCAATTGCATGTTTATGTAACGGATTTTCCCTATAAATACCAAATCGGGCATATGGAGAGGCAATTTTATCAGCTGAATGATTTTCTTGGATAGTTTCAGTACCTACAATTCCAGGAACAATAGATTTTCGACCACCCGAAAACCCAAAAAAGAAGTGAGGTTCAACATAACCAGTTAAAATTTTCAAATCAGAATTGTAATAATGCTTATTGATAAATATTGGATCCTTATCAGTTGTTTTTCCTATATCGATCAATGAATCCTTATCATTTGCTCTATGATCAATTACTCTAATTCTCTTTAATAGTTTTTTACCTAATATATGTTCTAATTCATCCTCATGTGAAGCACGATGTAATCCAGTGGCAATTACAATAGTAATTTGATCATCCTTGATACCATAAGTATTTAATTCTTCTACTAATGCCTCAAGAATTAGATTTGAGGGGACAGGTCTCGTTGCATCGCTTGAAACAACACAGACTGTGTTTATGTTAGATTTATTCTTAATAATTTCTTTAAGAGGTAATCCTCCTATTGGATTATTAATTGATTCTTTGATTTTTTCTATAGGGTTCTCAATAGGTTTTTGTTTTAAAGGTCGAAATATTGTAATATTCCATTTAGGATCTAATTTTATTTCAATCCCATCTTTTCCATAATCAAATTTCATTATTTCTCGCGATTTTTATGGATTATTTCTCGAACTTTTTCAAAAATTTCTATTGTATTTACACCAGCAGGACATTTAGTTTGACAGAGTCCGCATAAAGTACATGTGTGAAATACTTCGATTATTAAATCATTTAACTCCAAATCACCATAAACTAATCCATTTAACAGGCATAAACGCCCCCTTGGACTAAAAGTTTCTAGCGCGTAATCTATTCTCGATGGGCATGATATACAGAATCCACATCTCATGCATCTTAATTCTAATATTTGATCAGTTTGATTTTTTAATGAGCGGATTTTATTTCCAACATTTAAAGTTCTAAGATCTCCTTTTCCAATACCAGGATTTAAAATCATATTCGGGTCATAGAGTTTTTTAACTTGCATCATCAATTCAATTACATTCGAGTCATGTTCAAGACCTAAATATGGAGTTTTAATTTTTCCTATTCCATGTTCACCTGTTATTGATCCTCCTGCAGGTATTATTATTTCTCTATATAAGTAGTCTATTGCATTTTCAAAATCTTTTACATCTTGTTCATTATTTTCATTAAACAGAAAAGTTGGATGCAAATTTCCTTCCATATGACAGATGATTGCAACTAACAAATTTTTAGCTTTAATTTTCTTAGGAATCTCTTCAATTTTTTTAATAACGTTTGAAAATTCTGAAATTTGAATTGTACAATCTTCAACACATGTATTTGGGCGAATTCTTGAAAGAGCGGGAAGATTAGCTTTCCTAGCAAGGATTAATCTTTCGCGTTCTTCTTTAGTCATAGCAATTTTATGGTATATGGGATTCTTTTTGATAATAATGTCAAACATGATTGTAAAGGTTTCATCAACCTCTATTGAAGAGTTGCCATCTACTTCAGCTAATAAGACATATCCATTTGGAAAATCAAAGAATTCACCACCTAAATATTCAGTAACGGCTTTTAAAACAAGTTTGTCCATAAATTCTAATAAATTTGGTACAATTCCTCTTCTTCTAATTTCTAAAACTGCCTCTTTCAAATCATCAACATTTTCAAAAATAAATAAACCTAATTTTCTAGTTTTTGGTAAAGGCCGAATTCTTAAACCAATCTTGGTAATGACTCCTAAAGTACCTTCAGAACCGATAAATAGATCTTTTATATTATATGAAGATACTGATTTTAAAACTTTTGAACCTAAATTTAAAATTCTTCCATCTGGTAAAACAACTTCTAAATACATAACATAATTTTTTGTAACACCATATTTGAATGCTTGAATTCCCCCTGCATTACTCGCAGCCATTCCACCTATAGTCGCAACAGAACTTGAACCTGGATCTGGAGGAAAAAAGTATCCAAATGGTTTTAATGTCTCATTCAATTCATCACAAACTACTCCTGGCTCAACCTCAACTAAATTATTTTCAATATCAATCGTAAGAATCTCATTCATTTGACTTAAATCTAAAATTATCCCCTTATATGGACTTAATGCACCCGATGATAAACTTGTACCACTTCCTCGAGGTGTTACTGGAATTTTATTCTTATTTGCTAATTTTAAAACTTCAGACACTTGCTCCGTATTTTGTGGAATTAAAATTAAATCTGGAATCCACTCTTTGTTAAAAATTGATCCTCCAAAAGCATAGGTCCATCTTATTTCATAGTCTTTAAAAAAATAATTTTCTCCGACAATTTCCTTGAATTTATTTAGTAAATGTTCAGAGATTTTATTATATTGCGGTTCCATTTTTGAAATTTTTCTGTTGAAACTTAATAATATTTTGGTAAGCGACTTTAGATATATTTTATTCTTTTAAAAATAAATTTCATTCTTATAAAATCCTTAGAGACAATAACTTAATATCTCAAAAGTCTTTCGTATAATATTATTTCTTAAATAACTATAAATCTCTCCTTTTTTGTTCTATAAACGAAAATAATTTAAGATTGATTTGATTTTTTAATCATGAAAAAGAAAATTTGCCAATCGTAAAAGGAACAAAGAATGAAACAACTTGATAATAAGGAATCTGCTGATAACGCAGAATTTAAAGAACTCCCATCTATTTATAAGAAAAAGCAATTATATTCAAATAATTTAGATAATGTAATTCGAAGCCTATCAAATCCAAGGTTTCTAGGTTCAATTCACATGAAAAAAACAACTTCCGTTGAAAATTCGGTCGAAAATCTAATAGAGAGTGAGTTAAAATTAAAGATGACGAAGGCTTTAAAGAATACTTTATTTAATCCTCTTACTAAGATTTTGATTATTCTAGCAATCGTTTTCAATCTTATCTGGTTTCTATTAGTTGCTCTTTTTTAAAAGAAGAATAGTGAGTTAATCGAAATACCCGAGGAATAGTTAGATAAAATTTTCATTAGTATTGAAAACCTTATTCTCTCTTTGATAAATTTAAAAGGTATTTATATTTTTTAAGATTAGATTCTAATATCCATTTCAGATATTTAAATTAAAATTTATTTAAAAAGGTTATATTGTAATTGATTTATGATGTAATTATTATTGGCGGTGGAGTAACTGGGTGCAGTATCGCCCGTACGCTTTCAAAATATGATTTAAAAGTTTGTTTATTAGAAAAAGAAGCTGAGGTTGCTTCTGGAACGACTAAGGGTAATTCTGGAGTAATTCATGCAGGATATGCTTCTCCTAGAGATTATATTAAGCGTTACTTATGTATTAATGGAAATAAATTGTACACTCAAGCAGCAAAAGAATTAAATTTTCCTTTTAAACGTATTGGATCCTTTGTAGTGGCAGTAGAGGATAATCAGATTAAACAATTAGAAGAAGATCGAAAAAAAGGTACTGAAGATGGAGTCCCTGGACTAGAGGTAATATTAGATAGGAGGAAGATAAAAGAAATGGAACCAAATTTAACTGATGAGGTTGTTGGAGTTTTACATGCACCTTCTGCTGGACTTGCTAGTCCTTATGAATTAACCTTTGCATTAGCTGAGAATGCTGTCATGAATGGTGTAAAATTTTTCAGAAATCATGAAGTTGTTAAAATTAAGCATCAAGATTATGTGTTTACAGTAAGAACATATGTAGGTGAATTTCAAGGACGAAATCTAATTAATGCTGCTGGATTATATGCTGCAAGAATTTCTAGAATGTTAGGTTTAGATTATTTCAGTATAATGCCAAGAAAAGGTGAATACATTCTTTTTGATCGTAATGCGATTCAATTGAATAAAATTTTATTCCCAATTCCCACAAAAGTATCAAAAGGAATATTAGTTTGCCCTACTTTGCATGGAAACACATTTGTTGGGCCAAATGCTCAAAATATAACTGATCGTGAGGACATATCAACAACTACAGCAGGATTGAAAGAAATCTTAGAAGGTGGGATGAAATTAGTTCCAAATCTTCCTGCAAGAAGTTCGATTAGAAACTTCGCGGGACTAAGAGCAGTTCCAGATACTTATGATTTTATTATTGATAACACAGATGTGTATGGTTTTATCAATGTAGCAGGGATTTTATCCCCTGGTTTAACAGCAACATTCGCAATCGCAGATAAAGTTGTTGAATTTCTAGAATTATTGGGAGTAGAATTAAAAATAAAAGAAGATTATAACCCCATTCGCCCTAAACCCGAACGTTTAAAAGATTTTACTAAGGGGGAACTTGATAAAAAAATTCAAGAAGATCCCACTTGGGGCAGGATTATTTGTCGATGTGAAACTGTTCCTGAAAAAGAAATTATAAATGCAATTAATGCTCCCGTTGGTGCAAATACTATAGATGGAGTAAAATTTCGATGTAGACCTGGTATGGGTAGATGCCAAGGCGGATTTTGCCGACCTCGCGTCATTGAGATTCTATCGAGAGAACTGAACAAACCCTATGAAGAAATAACAAAAAGAGGAGAAGATACTAATATCTTAGTTGGGAAAACCAAAGATTTTATTTTAAAAAGTGAACGAGGAGGTGCTAGTGAAGAATGAAAAGATATGAAATAGATGTGGTAGTAATAGGTGGTGGATGTGCTGGACTAGCAGCGGCTATTGTTGTTAAAAAAGCTGAATTGGATGTTTTAATAATAGAAAGGGATAAAGAGCTAGGAGGAATTACACTACAATGTATACATAATGGATTTGGACTCCATGAATTTAAAGAGGAATTAACTGGACCTGAATATGTCCAAAGATTTATTAATCAAGCTAAAGAGTTAAAAATTCCTTCTAAATTAGATACAATGGTAATTGAATTTACGCCTGATAAAACAATTTATGCTGTAAACAAAATTGAAGGATTACTTGAGATTAAAGCTAAAGCTATTATTCTTGCAATGGGTTGTCGTGAAAAAACCAGGGGTGCAATTAATATTCCTGGTTTTCGCCCTGCAGGAATATTTACTGCTGGTCAAGCTCAAAGATTCGTTAACATTGAAGGATATTTACCTGGTAGAACTTATGTTGTTTTGGGAAGTGGAGATATCGGGATGATTATGGCTCGGCGTTTAACTTGGGAGGGTTGTCAAGTTAAAGCTGTTGTAGAAATCCAACCTTACGTAAGTGGCTTAATAAGAAATGAAGTACAATGTTTAGAAGACTATGGAATTCCCTTGATTACCGGTTATACAGTAACAAAGATTCATGGAAAAGAGAGAGTTAAGGGAGTAACTATCTCAAAAGTAGATAGAAATTTTGACAGAGTTATTGGTTCTGATAAATTTATTGAGTGTGATACACTCTTGTTATCAGTTGGATTAATTCCTGAAAATGAATTGACTAGGGAAGCAGGGGCAGAAATTTCACAAATGGGAGGACCTGTTATAGATAACAATCTGGAAACTACCATTGAAGGAGTGTTTGCATGTGGCAATGTTTTACAAGTTCATGATTTAGTTGATCTGGTTACAGCAGAGGCAAAACGTGCAGGATTAAATGCCGTTGAATACATAAGAGAAAGACATGGTAAAAAAATTGGCAAAAAAGACCAAATAATTTGTCTTCCGGGGGATAATATTAGTTATGTAAAACCAGATATGATAACTCGATTTGATCTTTCTAAAGATATCATTTTTACATTTAGAGTTAAACGACCAGATCGTAGACTTCTTATTCAATTTAAAGATGATAAAAATAAGGTCATTTTCAAACGAAAAAGAAGATATGTTATCCCTAGCGAAATGATTGAATTAAAATTAAATTTAAATGAACTACAAATAGATCCTAATTGTAAAGCCCTGGAGATTGAAGTAATTCCACGCCCAGAGGTTTTAATCGAATATGATTAATTTTAGAGGTATTAATAATGTCAGAGTCAGAGATTCCTGAAGGATATAAAGATATTCGTTGTATTGTATGTCCCACAGGTTGTATGGTGCATGTTGAGAAAGTAAATGGAGAATTGATTATTGAAGGCCATTCTTGTAAGAGAGGAGAAGAATATGCAAGAGAAGAATTTATATCTCCAAAAAGAATTCTTACCACAACAATGCAAGTTGAAAATGGATTTTTATCTTTAATCCCTGTTAGATCAGCAAAACCAATTCCCAAAGATAAATTGGAAGCTACTTTAAAAGAGATTGCAAGAACTAAAATTGAAGCCCCTATTAAAATGGGCGATATTTTAATAGAAAACGTGTTAGGATTGAACATTGATATTATTGCGAGTAGAGATTTAATAGTAAAGTAAAATCATTAATTTTTTATTATTCCAACTTTGGAAGGAAATCAATCCTATCTATTCTTTCATTTTACTTAAATATATAAAATCTAACTTAGATTAATTTTTTAAAAATATTAGATTAAATTTTTAACAATTTTTAAGAGGAGAACTTTATTGTCAGAATTTGAACAAAAAGTATTGAAGTTACTTGAAGAAATTAATGGGAAATTAGATCAATTATTAAAAACAGAACCCATCACCATAAGTACCACACCAACGACTTTGGCTGCATCTTCTCCTGAACTAACAACAGTTAAACCTTCGGCAGTAGTCGAAAAACAAGAAGAAGAAGCACGATTAGAAGAAAAACCACCTATTGAAGGTAGAAGAGTTTGTCCTGAGTGTGGAGGTACTTCTTTTGCCACACACGAAGACAGAAATCAAGTGTTACATCAAATGGGAGGCGTAAAAATATACGCTAAAAAGTATGTATGTAAAAAATGTGGTTGGGAGGTATAAAAACTTACATTAAAAAAGAAGATTGATACAATTTTTATTATTTTTTTTTTGGTTATATTTTTAATTCTGATAAGATTAAATCCTATAAAACTACTACAAAGCATTTCATTCTCATAATGAATCAGAATAATTTTTAAGGTGAACTGAATTCCTCGAATGCGGATAAATAAATGGATTCAATATATCAAAAATTTTATTCTAAACAATTTTACTAATAGAAAAATACCCTATTCCGCTCAAATTGAATTAACCTTGCGTTGTAATGGCAGATGCTCGTTCTGTTCGATTCATTCTTTACCAGAATCAATTTTAGGTACTGATATGACTACTGATCAAATAAAATACTTAATCGATGAGATAGCTAATTTAGGTGTAATCGCACTTTCTTTTACTGGTGGTGAACCTACTTTAAGAAAAGATCTACCAGAATTACTTTATTATACTGGAATTGTCCATGATTTTATGAATGGTATAGCTACGAATGGGTATTTATTACCTAAATTATTCAAAGAAAATAAAATCGAAGGATTAGATTATATCTTGTTATCTCTTGATTATCCAACAGCGAAATTACATGATGGAATGCGAGGAATAAAAGTGTATGATAAAGTAATCGAATCTATTAGACTAGCTCATGAATATGATATCAAACCTATAATCAGCACTGTAGTTATGAATGACAATATCCATTTATTAGATGAAATTTGCCAATTAGCTGAAAATTTAGGATGCTCAATAGAATTATACCCATGTGAAGATATCATAAGAGATTTTCCTAATAGAAGTTATCAAATCCAAAATATTGATGAATTGATTCCAGATATTTCTGTATGGGCAAATAAAATACGGTTATTAAGAAAAAAATATAAGAATATTTTAACTGATCCATTTAGTATAGAAGTTGTTGAAAAAGGAGGATTCGGCAATTTTCCACAATATAATCAAGATGTATTGCGCTGCCATGTCGCAGAAGCTTATTTATTCATAAGTCATGATGGATTTATTAATTATCCTTGTAAAATCCATCCAATTGAAAGTTATAATGCTTTAAAATATCCTGTATCTACGATTTATTATTCTCATAAAGTAAATGAAATTATGAAAATGCATGATAGTTATAACTTCTGCCAAAATTGCCGTTTAGGTTGCGCTATCGCATCATCAATTCCTACTCGTTGGAAAACTGTTTACGCTAAATATATTAAAGGTTTTTTACAAGGTAAGTTGAGATGATTAATATTCTTACATTATCTTAAAGTTTTTTTAGCATATATAAAACTTAGTTTAGAGAAAATTAATAATTCAAAAAATTTAATTAAAAACGTAGTTTTCCTAATATAGTGATAGATTGATGTCAAATATAGTAGTTATTCTTCAAATTTTGTTCATAACTCTAGGCATGATAATCCTAGGTATGGTTCTTAATTATTTTTTAGGATTGAGAAAGGAAATCATAAAAGATATGAGGAAAAGAGCTTTGAATTTACGAGAACGTATGAAAAACTCTCAACTTCTTGGTGATTATCAAATGATGGCAAAATTACAGCAAGAATCAGTGCAATTTATGAAATTGATGATGAAAAAACAAATGATCCCAATGTGTTTAAGATGCTTTATATTTATTGGCCTTTTTATGATTTTAGGATTTTTTTATTCTGATTATGAAAGTGGATTGTTACCATTCCCTCTTTTAATTTTTGGCAGTGGATGGCTAGCTTTTTACATAATCTTTTCAATATATTTCACGTTATTTATATGGGGGGTAAAAAGATTAACAGGGATGGGCACTACGACACAAAGTTCTGTAAAAGAAATTATGGGGATTGTTTCACCTCAACAAGGTACTGGGCTTCGTTCGTATAGTCCTTCAAGTATGCCGGAGCGACTGAAAGATTATAATGATGTAGCTAGAAAAGATTCTTGGAAAGAACGCCTTGAGGAATAAAATAATCATTATAATTAATTATTTAACTTCTTTGTAATTTAGAGGAATAATGAAAAGAAATATTCTTTTAAACCTAATTTTCATTGCGATATTTATACTATTTTTAATATTATCATTGATTATTGATTTCTTTTTCTTTATCCCGATTATATGTTTTTTACCATTCTCTTTTAGAACATTCAAACAAAAAAAAGGATTTTTTGAAGAAACAACAAACGATTCTCCATCTTTTAAACCCTCTAAAAAATCAGAAATAATATATTGTCCTAGATGTGGTGGAGCAATTACAAAATCTATTGCAAAATATTGCTATCATTGTGGAGAAAAATTAAATTAAAAATAAAATGAGGCAAATTATGGTCAAAGATAATGATATTAAAAGGCAAATGTCACTTTATTTTATATTTGCTGCAATTATGATTGGACTAAATTATTTAATTCAAAAATTAAATCAATTAGTTATTGCTCCTATAATCTGCCAAAATTTTGGTACAATTGAATTTTTTCATGTATTTTATTGTTCTACTGAACCATTTATCATGCCAGAATTAATTGGATCTATATTTGCTGTCGGGATTACCTATATCATTAAGTTTTTCTTAGACAAATTTATAGTTTTTAAAAAAACGGGAACAAAATTAAAAGAAACTTCAATAGAATTTATAAAATATTTTGGGTTTGCTGTACTTACTACATTAGAGAATATTGGGATTCAGTTTTTATTAACAAACTTTCTCAAAACACCTTTAGAAATTGGTTTTATCATCGCACTTTCTATTGGATATCTAACAAAATTTTTCTTAGATAAGCGATATATATTTAATATTGAAGAGAAAAAAATTGAAGAATAAAAAACTTTAATAGATCGAAAGGTGATTTTAAACATATGTCCGAGGAAGATCGTGAGGAAGATAATGACAAATCCATCGTTGAAGCGCTCTCAACTCTCGGCTGGGTAGAAGAATCTGAAGAAGAAGACAAGAGTTTTGAAACTGAAGATAACATAAAAGAACAGTTAAAATTTTTTAAGGAAGACAATAAAAGATTAATAGGGGAGATTTCCGAAAAAAATGAAAAAATACAGAATTTAGAGCAAAATATTCAGCAATTATCTCAAAAAATAGAAGATAATGCTACTCAGAGTCAAGCAGTTCAAAAATTATATGAAACTATTGAAGATAAGAACGATGAAATAGAAAAATTAAACTCTACTCTACAAGATGAATCATCAAGATTCAACACGATAATCAATGATCAAATTGAAAAAATTAAAGATTTGACTTCAAAAATTGAGGAATTTCAAAAGGATAAAACTGAAAATCAGGATTTACTAAATAAATTAAATGAAAAAGAACTTATGATTAAAGAATTAAAGGAACAATTACAATACCTTGAAAGTGATTCAATTCAAAAATCAAAATTTGACAAACTTGAAATCCTTCTAGAAAAGAAAGATGAAATCATAACTGAAAAAGAGAAATCAATTTTTAGCATCGAAAATGACTTAAAATCTGCTAATCAAAAAATTCATGATCTTCAACAACAATTAGAAACGTTTAATTTAATAAAGAAGGATCTTGAGAAAAAGGTTGAAAGAAATAAGTCTTTGGTTATAGAAATTGAAGAATTAAAACAAAAAAACATTGCTAACCAAGATTTATTTGACCGACTTGAACAAAAATTAGAAGAAGCGCATCAAAAATCGGGAAATCTAACTGGTAAATTTGAGTTAGAAATAGCTAATATGCGAAGCATGCTTGATGATAGAAACCATGAAATAAAAAGTTTAAGAGAAGAATTGAAAGATATTCACAGTAAAGCAGATGATACAAAACAAAAAGAAGATAAATTTTTAAGTGATCTTCAACAAGTTAGAGATGAGAAAATAAGATTAGAATCAGAACTCGAAGAAAAAAATAAAGAAATAATTGAATTAAAAAAGAAAATCAAATTAATGCGTAGAGATCTTCAAAAATCTTAATTGAAAATTGATTTTGGTTTGATATTTATGTAAAACCTTTAAAAAAAGAGAAAAAATAAAAAAATTAAAAAACCTTATTTTTCACGCCACTCAATGCCACATTGGCCGCATTTATATTTCTTTCCATAGACTCGTGGATAATCAAGAATTATATTTGATTTATCCACGCTTTCATGAATCATATGAGGGTCATCAGTGTCGCATTCTGGGCATTTCCTCCTTCCCTCAACTTTTTCAACTGTTAAAATTGTGCTGTCAGTTCTGCCAGGTATTCCAGGAGCAGCACCCGAAGCTTTTACTTCAGAAATATCAGCTTTTACTTCTTCTGGAGAAAATTCTTTAATTTCTGATTTAAATTCTGGTTGGATTGCTTTTGCAATTCTATCATCTTCATCCTCCCCTTCTAATACGGATTCTGCCTTTAATTGTACAGCATCAGATTCTTTATAATCTTCTCCTCTTGCTAAAGCTGCTGTGAACTCTGCATCATCTCCTTCTTCAAAAATTGTTTCTTGTTGTAAACCAGCCCTATCAAAATCTATTCCACGTGCCCATTGACCTGCTTTTACACGTTCTTTAACTGTGCTAGTTTTTCCCTGCCAAATATAAACTTTATTACCTAAATCAGCTACAAAACAATCTTCTGAATCTAGAGATTCTTTTTTATAGGGAACTTGAATCATTTTCATAGCATTTATGTCATCGAACTCCTCTGAAGAGACTCGATATAATACATTTTTCCATTCATGAAATCCCGACCAATCTCCAGTAGTGACATCCTTAAGTAGCGTTTTCGCATAATTTTTCTCCACTATTTTCATAGCTCCTAGAGGATTTATGGCTTTTAGGAATTCTTTTGGTTCTTGTCCTTGATCCACGGTTATAATTTTTGCAGCACCACCACGTTGTTGATCTAATGTTCTTGCTTGAGCAGCACCAGCAGTCTTCTCATCAACAGAACACTTACTACCAATCCAAACGTAGATTGTTTTTTCATCATCCACGAGATAAACGTCTCCGGTACTAAAAACATTCTTTTTAATTTCACTTAAATTTCCTTGGTCAATTAGAAAAAGTTTCATCTTTAGTTTTCACTTTTTTAATTATAATAAATTTTTTTTTAATTACATTATAAAAATAAGTTTATAAAAATTTTGATAAAAAATTAGATATTATTACTATATTATCAACTCCAGAGAAGTTGAAATAAAGTCTTTAAAAATCATTTAGAGCTAATTTGATTCTATTAATCAATTCCGGTATTTCATTTAGATCTATGGAGCAATACGCAATTCGTATTCCATTTACATTTTCGTCAAAATTCTCAATTGGTATAATTCCCACTTTATATTCTTTTAGTAGGTGATCCGCAAACTCCGTTGCCTTAATTTTATTAGGATTCAGGTTTACAAATACAAAAAATCCACCTGAATTTGGATCAATTGATATGTTGGGATTGCTTAACTTTGTTAACTCCGAATTAATGCTCTCATACCTTTTTTTCAGTAAATCTTTTACCGAATCTCTTGATTGCATTACTTTTTTCATTCCTTTCTCGGAAAACAATTTATGGGTAAGGAATTGGTAAAAGCTGTTACAATTTGATATTGTTGCACGAGTAAAACCTTCAACTTTATTATTAATTTCATACTTTAAAAGAGCCAATTCTTCATCATTATTTACCCATGTTGGTTTAATACCTAAAGTAAGAAAACCTATTCGACCTCCATAAATTAAAAGTTCCTTTGTAATTCCATCTAATTTAATTGGAATGACGTTTTCATCTAATTGATGCAAATCATAGAAGATTGACCTATTTAATACATTATCTTTAAAGATATATGGTTCATATGCATCATCAACCAATACCATAATCGGTTTTTTATAAATTACTTGACTTTCTTTTAGCATCTTAACAATTGATGAACTTTCTTCTTTCTTGGGAACATATCCAGTAGGATTATTTGGAAAATTCAAAAGGATGACAACCTTTTCTTGAATTTGAGCAATTTCTTTAATCGCCATTTTTAATCCTTCGATATTTATCCTGTCGTTTTTAAAAAATTCAAATGATTTAATGTTCCCGCCGATAAATTTTCTAATAATATTATCATAATTTCCCCATCTTTTATTTGGTACAATAATATATTCGCTTGGATTTAAAAATAGGACGCAAGCTTGAAAAATTCCATTAGTAATTCCTCCTGTTATTACTGGTGTTGTTATATATTTCTTTAATCTGGAAAATAATGCATCTTCTTTATTGTTGTATAATGATTTCTGAACTATCCAATCTTTCCAAAGGTTTCTTGTTTCTTGTAAACCGCCAATGGAAGTGTAAGGAACTATTTTTTTAACAGTGAATTTTGAATATTCTCTGATTTCTTTGAGATAACAGGGCAACCACTCATTATCTCCTCCCTTAATAAAATCCTTTTCAAATCCATAAGCCGCTCCAAGAGTCCCAATCAATTCTGCTTCTTCTTTCGCTCTATTTGCCCAATAGAAAATACCCTCTGGAAGAAATATTCTTTTCCCGATTTCTGAAAAGGCATTGTATAATGGAGTTTTCTGTATAATGTTAAAATTCATAATATATACATCAATTTTTAAAAATTATAAAGAATCTTATCTAGGAATAAATAATTTTAGGAATTAATTGAAATTTAATTACTGAATTTAAATATTAGAATAAATTAAAAAACAAATATGAATCACCAAAATAATTCACAAGATTCTGAAAAAGAAAAAGTAACTGAAGAACCGTTTCAAAAGGGCTGGCAAGATTTTATTGATGGAATTAAGAATGGATTTGAAAACTTTAAAACATCTTTAGAAGAACAATCAAAGAAAAACAAAGAATTATGGGAAGAAAATAAAGAGAAAGTAAATAACTTCTTCAAAGGAGTTAAGCAAGACTGGGATAATAAGGTAAAAGAATGGAATACTGAAATAGAACAAAGAAGATTAGAAACAAAAGAACAATGGGATGCTCATAAGAAAAAAATTAGTCAAGATTTCAAAAATTGGCAAGAAAAGACAAAAGAAAATTGGGAAGATGGCCTTAAAACATTTAGAAAGGGATTTATTCGAGCGTACTTATGGATTTTAGTGTTAATCATTCCAATTCTTGTTATTGTAATAGTTGTATTCGCAATAATGAAATGGTTGTTAGGATAAAGACTTCTACTTAAAGAATTATGATTGAAATCTTTTTAATATCCTTTATTGTTGCTCTTACTGGTGCTTTATCTCCTGGACCAGTACTGACATTCACGATTTATAAATCTTTTAAGAGCAAAACCCCTTTCACAGGCGTTTTAATCGTTTTGGGTCATGCTCTTTTAGAACTTTTTTTGATAATCTTATTATTATTAGGAGCATCCTATCTTTTCCAAAATCTTATATTCTTAATAATGATTGGAGTAATTGGAGGTACTTGTTTAATAACTTTTGGATTTCTCACTATAAGAGAAGTATACAAAAAAAAATATGAAATTAAATTTAATATAGAGGAGGAAAATATGAAAGGATTTAAAGGTAATAGTTTTCTTGGAGGTATTTTTTATTCAATTACCAATCCTTATTGGGAGTTTTGGTGGAGTGCGATGGGAGTAGCACTCATGATCAATTTAAATGTATCATTTCAAAATCCAATAGGTCTCTTATTGTTCTTTCTAGGACATGAGTTAGGAGATTTTGTATGGTATGTTCCAATTTCCCTTTTTGTTTATTTTGGAGGTAAATCCTTGAACTCTAAGGTTTATAAGTATGTTTTGATTGTTTGTGGAGGTTTTATGATAATTTTTGGTATTTATTTAATTCTTAATTTAATCATTTTTCCACCAAGTTTATGATCTAATTAATTGTGTGTAATTTTTAAAAAAGAGAATGTTTTTATAATCTTTCTAATTCTTGATCTTCTTCACTTTCAAAAAGTTCCGAATGAGGTTCAAGAAAATGGTTTTGGCACATAGGACACGAATTATATTTTGAAAGCCAAAACGCAACACATAAATAATGATAAGTACTTGCACAGAATGGACAAGTAATTACTTTATCTTTAGCAAAATTAATATATTTATGGCATATTGTACATTGAACATCTGATGCTGAGATTCCTTTTCTCACCTTAACTCTATTTGATAAAATTTTCTCTAATTTTGCTAGTTCTACTTGATAAAGACCTAATGAATTATTTAATTGATTAATTTTAGCTTTAATCTCTGAAATTCTTTCTTTTAATTCATCTTCTGTTAATTTCTCTGCTAAAAATGATGATAATGCAAAATTTAAAGGTAAACCTTCAAACTTTTCTGTTTGTTCCGTAATTTCAGTAATCGTGGCAAATAGTATTCCTTCTTTTTCGATTAAATCTTTAAAACTTTTAAAAATCTTATTTAAAAGAAGTGACATTAGGAATGTTAATTGTTGTCTTTTCCGATTTAAGTTGTCTTCCCAATACTTTATTACCTGATACATATCTACATCATTAGTTTTTACAGAATCCAATTTTCTGAATACAGATTCTTTTATCTCCTGGATTTTGTTATAATAATCATTTAATATTTGTCTGATCTTTTTTAGTTGAGGAAATTCCTCTTTTAATATTACTGATGCTTCATCCTCGTAAACTCTGATTAAATCATTCACTTCTGAAATCTTTTCAGAGACAAATTTTCTTATTTCAACTCTAAATTCCTCATCTTTTACAGTCTTTATAAATGTTAAATACTCATTTTTTCTTCGATAAATTTCAGAAGATACATTTGAAAATATTTTTCTCAGTGAAACTGTAATATTTTCATAAGGATTCAGAAAATTCTCAATATTTAATATCCAATCTTCAATTTCATTAATCTTGGAAGAAAATTTGTCAATTTTTTGGTAATAGAAGTTTGCTATTTCTTCAAATTTTTCAGCTTCTATTATGTCATGAATTTGCTCTTGGAATCCTTTTTCTAATCCCGCAATATAATAATCAACTAACTTTGGAAGAAAAGTACTAATTTTTTGTTCTTTAAGAGTTTTTGAATTAACAGTGAATTCCTTTTCTTTTAAATCAAAATCTTCAATTTCTACAATGATATCATGTAATTTTTCTTCAATAACTTGCTTAAGCAAAGGCCTTATATAGTTTTTAAGATTTTGTACGACTTCTTTTCTTTCAAGTATATTAATGAATTCTTCTCCTTGATACGCTTCAAAAATCTTATTTAAATATAAAAGATAGAGTAAATCAGTATAAAATTTAATTTTGTTTTCATCTTTAGAAACGAAGTATTGATAAATTTTTTCAAAATGGAATGTTAGAATCCTTTCCTTTTTATCTTTCTTCTTTTTATTTAGAAAAATATCATTTAAACTTATAATAAAAGTATATAATTCCTGAATTTCATTCCATTTTTCAAGTGTAGGAGGAATCTTATTTAATTTAAAATTCAAATTCTTAATTCTGTTAATTTCAGTCCATAAATTTATTGAAACATCATAAGTAGATTGAATATCTTTAATTGATCGCTTTAATTCAGAACTCAGTTGATTGCAGTCTTTAAGAAGATCTTTTATCTTCAATAAAGCATCTTCTAATACAATGTTCTTTTTTATTATTCTTTTAAGATTTCTAGTGTTTGAGCGAACGTTTTGTAAATTGTTTGAAATAACTGTTAATTCTTCTAATAATTCGGTTTTTAAATAGAAGTAATTTGATTTTTCAGTAGGCAAAAAATAATTATATGCAAAATCTTTCAAATCACTTAAATAAATTGAATACAGATCAAAAATTTCAGTGGAAAGGTGTAGTTTTGACTTCAAATAATCATTTATTTTTGTCCCTTCAGCATCTTCAGATTTAAGCTTTAAAACCATTTCTTTAATTTCTACAATCTCATCTTTTGTAAAACCATGAATCTCTCTTGTATCATTAAACGTATTATTCGAAAAATTCAACCTTATTTTACCTGTTATTAGCATGTGAGGATTCAATATTTAGTAAGCTTTCATTGAATAAATTATTATTGGTAAATAAGTAGAATATCTGAAATATAAAAATAAAGGGTATAAGAAATTATTCTCCTAATTCTTTTATCTCGAAATACTTTTCTTCTGCTCCCTTTTCAGTAATAATTAAAATATCTATTCCATTACCAGTCATAGCATCTCTTTTCATAGAATTTCTAATTGCCTTTTCAACTAGCTTTTCACCCGCGGCTACAGTTATATCTTTTGTATACTCCGCTTCTAAAATACCAATTGATAGTAACATCCCGGTTCCAGCAGTTCCATAATCATCTTCCATTAGTGAACCAAGAGCATCGAGGGTGTATAATTTTGGTCCATCTTTATCCACGCCAGCGATGACTAGATTAGTATATAATGGCATCATCTTTCTGCTGTATAAATAGTTCGAAACTAGTTTTGCCATACTTTTAGTAGAAATTCGCTCTCCCGTCTCGAGTTCGTATAAATTAGCTTGGGCTCGCAAAATTCTCACTAAGATTTGAAAATCACCTATGAGTCCGTAACAGGTTAATCCAATATAATCAGTAATTTTGAAAACTTTTTGGGTTGATTTATTAGTGACTGTGTAACCCCAAGTGGCTCTTCTATCATTTCCTAATACAACACCATCCTTACATTTGATTGCTACACCTACTGCACCAGGAACCATTATTTCTTGAGACATTTTTTATACACTTTTTAGGATTTAAATACTCAAAATAGGCACTATTTTGATAATATAAATAATCAGAATTAATTAAAACTTTTCTTTTAAATTATAAAATTTCACCATTATTCTGGAATAATTGAAGTTGTATATTATCACGGTAAAATTATCATTTTTAATATTTCAATTAACTATATGATCTCTAGATTGAAATTAATTTTTACTTCTTAGGTTGATTATGACTAAATTGATATGATCGGATAATTGATAATATTAAATCTCATTGGGATTATTTTTTTTAATAAGAAATTTTTTAATTCGCCCTTAAGTCATAAAAAAACCAATAGAAAAGACGATTTAATCAAAATTAGTATCTGAATAATTTTGATAATATAAAAATTAATTCATCTTTTTTGAATTGTTGACCATTATATGATCACATAATTAGTGATATTAACATTTGATGAGGATCACTTTGTTCAATTATATTTTTCTTAATTCATCATTGAATCATAGTGAAACCAAGATAAAGGGTCTTTTCACCAATATTACTAATTGAATAAGGGTGATACTAACAAAAACATTTCATATTTTCAATATGATCAACCATTGAGTGATCATAGATGATGAGGATTTTTTTATAACAAAAATTTTTTGTCGTGATTTTTTTTTTCATTTAACTCTTGAAATTCTTCTGATTCGCCATAACATTTAAATAACTCTTCAGATATTATACTATCTAAGAAACTTTACTAATAATTTCAAAAAAAATTAAAAACTTAAATTTTTAAAAATTTTAGTTATAAAAGTTGGAGGAATAAAAAATGGCTAAAAAGAAACATTCTTTCGCATGGAGCCCTATTCGCCGATTAATGAAGCAACAGGGTGCTAGCATCGTAGCTCGAAATGCAGTTGATTTATTAATTGATCATTTAGAAAAAACTGCAACTGCCTTAACTGAACAGGCAAGGACATTCACGATGCACGCTAATAGAAAGAAAATAACAAAGAATGATTTACTATTGTCAATTAAATACAAGTAAACTATATTTAAAGGGCTAAAATTTATTTAAAAAATATCTAACTTTTTTTTCCTTTTTTATTTCATATCTCTTCAGTTTTGAGTCTTTCACCAAGTTTATAATAGTTAAAATCTCCTCCTGTAGCCCAGATAATCGGATGAATCTTCCTCCAATCAAGATTGATTTCACCATCTTCTTCAATGGTGTATTGATGATTTACATATGATTTAACGACTCTCCCAATGATTCCTTCATTACGGTCATAATCGAGAATTTCATGTATTTCACATTCTATATTTATAGGGCACTCCCGAATCATTGGAGCTGTTTTCAGTTCGCCATAATAGGTATCAAAAAGTTTGCCTTTATCAATATCTCGTCCAGATCTACTCCCACATATGTGTGTTTTTTCCATAAGATTCTCTGAAGGGATATTCACACTAAAAGTATTGTTCTCATGAATTCCAATTGTAGTATATCTTTTTTTTGATAGACTGAAGAATATATACTTTCCGAAATCAAATGGGCAACTATAACCAATTACCATATAATTAGGCTTACCTCGGACATTTGCTCCAACTAAAATTACAGGTAACGGGCTTAAAAGATTTCCCTCAATTTCTTGTTTCTTATATTTTTTTTCATTCATTTTTAGTTGTTTTTTATGGTTTTTTTGCAATATAGTAAAATATGCACGTACGTCCTGCAGTAAAGTAATTTCCTATTAAAATTTGTCTTTTTTCTTTATAAATTATCTCAAAATCATCAAAATACTTATCAGGCTCATTATTGTCATAATAGCTATGGATATATTGTTCATTACCTTCTTTAGTAATAATCTCACCAGAATTTTCATCCATTTCATTGTCATAGTGGATATCTTCTTTCGAAAGGAAATTATATAGTGAAGATAGATAGTAATTTTGAATCATTTAACATAAACTCCTCAAATTTGCTAGTTTTTTTTAATTGAAATTATTTATAATAAAAAATGCTTCCATAAATAGATGATATAGATGAACTTAGAACGAACTTTGAAATAATATTCATTTATATAATCTTAATCTTCATTTGTATCAATGATCTTATGTTTTTTAAGCTAAAAATAATCTGTTGATAACGGAGTTTATAAATTTTGCTAGAAAATA
This sequence comes from Promethearchaeota archaeon, assembly GCA_048939445.1. Classification (GTDB taxonomy): domain Archaea; phylum Asgardarchaeota; class Lokiarchaeia; order Sigyniarchaeales; family SOKP01; genus Loki-b32. Next base: position 21,947 of record JBHLPN010000007.1, read on the forward strand.
TATATTAAACAAAAAGATTAATTTAAATCCAAGATTATAAATATTGGAAATAGAAAAATTAACAAATAATTGAGTAAAAACTTAATATGACTCAAACTAATGAATTAACGGTTAATGGAGAAACAAAAAGAATTCTATTTCAATCAATGGAATTAATCATGAATAATATCCAAGCTAACATTGATCACTTAGACAAGAATTTTAAATACACCAAAAAATTCATTGATTTAGTGCATGATGGTTTAATTAATAAGCGTAAATTTTTCTTATTAGCCTCTGGCAGAAGTGCATTTATTTTACAATGTTTTGCAACACGACTGGTACACTTAGGCGCTGAAGTTTATATGGTAACGAACCTTGCGAGCATGCCAGCATTAGCTCAATCAGATATTCTGATAGTACTTTCTGGTTCGGGTACTACGGGTATAGTGGTAAGTTTGCTTAATAACTATGTAAACACAATAAAGCCATATGGAATTGTTACGATTACTAGTCATCCCGAGACAGTAATCGGCCGAATCGGTGATATAACTATAAAATTGAAAGGTAGGTCAAAACGGGATAAAGCTGTTGGAGATACAGCTGTATTAGCTCCCGAAGGTACAATGTTTGAAATTGCAGCATTCTGTTATTTGGACGCTATTATAGCTGAACTAGCAATAAAAATGGGCAAAACAGATAAAGATTTACTTAAGAAACACTCTCAAGGTACCTAAGTTAATTAAATCTTTTTTTTGCTAACTTTCTTTTCATAACATGCGCCGATTTATAGTGTTTTTATTAGAATTATAATTCGATGAATAAAAATCTCCAAATCGGCGCACACTCTAGAAAAATATGACAGTTCTTTTTTTAAAGATTCTATAATTCACGTGTTTCCCGAAAAATCTTTATACTTCCATGTATTTGATATAAAAATGGAATTCCTAATAACAATAACCAAAGACCAAAAAATAAGTTCTTAGGAATAATAATAATTAACCATAATTCTATAAAAATTACTAAAATAATACTTATAAGGCAAACATATCCTCCTATTTTCAACTTAATTAAAACAATTCTTGCTCCAAATACTAATATGACATCTAAAATCCCTCTTATGATAAAAAATAACAAAAAAAAATAGATATTATAACTAAAGTAATCAAGCCAAAAAATTTGAAATGGCATTAAACTTCGAATTACTGGATTCCATATACCTGGTAATACAATTCCTCGAGGTAATATCAACTCGTCCCTACTGAAGTTTTTAACTTCTGTAGAAGCATTAATTATAATTAGTATTCCAGAAATAAGAGCTGCGAATGGAGCATATCCTAAAAAGAATCCATAGAATAAACTTTGAGAGATATAAAGGATAAAAATGATTGATGCAATTGTTATCAATATTCCTGCTAGATATTCCATGCACATATCTAACATACCTTTAAATGACATGATTGTACTCAAAATCGCTGCTACAAGTCCAACAATGAGTAGAGAAAAGATCGGCAAGTTTGAAGGATGTTTAAATTCTAACACGTAATAAATTATAGTTTGATCTCTAATATCTATAAACGTGGGAATAAAAAATGTGATTATTCCTGCAGAAATTGCTATTAAATTGATTTTTTGAAAAGTCGATATCTTTAATCTCATTTAATTCTTGTTTTAATATTTAAAAGAACATTTCCTCCTAGTATTATATTTTTAAGACAATCTAAATTAATAAATTTCCTATATTATAGAGCAATGATTTAAAATATTATTATAAAATAGTAATTTGATGATGTTCACATTAAATTAGTAATGCTCCAATTGCAGCACAAAATTCAGATTTTTTTAAAAATATGCCATTTTTGCCATTAACTTTACATATAAGCGAAAGAATTTTTTTTAATATCCTATTTTCTCTCAAAAGACCTCCACAGAACACTATATTTTTTACCCCATGGTTATTTGCTATCGCGTCTGCTATTGTTCCCAAATTCTCACCAACTAAACAGATGATTGAATTTATGAAATCTTCTTTATTTAAAGATTGCCTTTTGAAATTCTCATTAATTTTACCTAATGATGCGGCAGTGAATTCTCTGAAAATTAGATCAATTCTCTTATCAGCAGGATGGTAAATATCTGATACTTTTAAATCAACATTATATCGATTCCCTCTTTTTGCTAGTCTAATAGCTTCGTGAAAATCGTTCAAATTGAAGACTGTTTTAATTATTCCCATAAAAAATCCTCCTCCAAGTGCTGATCCTCCCAAATGCTGAAAACCATTATTTTTTAAAACAATTGAAGTTCCAGTTCCTATGCACACTATTATTGAACGTGGTAGTTTATTCTTCTTTTCCAATTTGTAAAGAAACTCAATGCCTCTCATATTAGCTTCGAACTCATTTATAAGACTTGAATTTACTTCTTTTGAGTATTTAGTAAATAATTCATAACTTCTTCCACCAGTAAAATTGAAATATTTAAATTGATCTCTCAATGAATATAAATGGGTATTAATATCTGAACTATCAGATTGAGTATTAAAAAGGGATAAGCTTAAATCCTCACCATCCAAGTAGGCAAATTTCGTAAGGCTTTGCCCCATATCGATTCCAATTTTTTCTGGTGGAATTTTAATATCATTATCATTTAAATTTATTTTCAACATTATACTTATCACTTAACTTAAAATTCATTTCTTTCATTATTTTATATTAATAATTTAATAAATGAATTGTGTAACCTCATTCTTAATGTTAGTAAAGGCAAAATCAAAAAAACCTGATGTCGTAATAAGTAAAGGTATTACACCAAGAAAATGTCTAATAAGAGGAATTGAACAACTTGGAGGCATTTCTAGATTTATTGATAAAGGTGACCAAGTTTTTATCAAGTTTAATTTAAGTTTGCCAGGAGGTTTTCCTAATAATACAAATCTAGATCTTTTGGATTCACTTATCATTATTTGTAAAGATGCTGGAGTTAATAAGATTAGCTTAGGTAGCTTTCCACTTAAGGGAATTCCGATTAAAATTATTTCAGATTTACTAGACCTAAACGAACACTTTAAATCTCTTGGAGCAGAATTGGCATTTTTAGATAATAGTGATTATTTTGGAAACAAGGAGATTAATCAAGATCAACTAAAAAAAATTAAATATAATTCATTTACAAAAACACAAATTAACAATAATGAGTTTCTCGTCCCTAACATTATTCTTAATTCAAACAAATTCATTTGTGTTAATCAGGTTAACGTAGATCCTTTATTCAAGTTAAATCTATCTTTATTAAACTTAAATTCTATTATCCCTCCAAGACATCCAGTAATTGGAAAAATGGAAAAGGAAAATTTATCCTCTACTCCATACAAAAAAGATTTGATCTCAAATATTTTAGATGTTTATATGATAAGACAACCTAATTTAGTTATTAATGATTTATTCTATATCTTAGAAGCTGCTGGACCTTATCTCTATAAAGATTCTAACTTAAAAAGGACCAATTTAATGATTTTAGGAGATAATGCAATTGCAGTTGATGTTATTACTCTGAAAATGTTAAATCTTGAAGCTAATGATAGCGAATTGATAATTCAAGCACAAAATAGAAATATTAACGTTCCTAAATTTCCGGATATTAAAATTATAGGAGAAAAGGTCGAAAATATTCAGACTAATGTTGAACTATGTGTTTCTAAACTTGAGGATATTAAAGTAAGAAATTTTTCTATTCACTCGGGTAAAGATTGTTCAGGATGTTTTAAACAAGCTTATCATTTATTAAATTTCATGAAAACATATATGGGAAAGGATCTAAAATATAATCATAATAATTCTTTTTTAATTGGAGAAAAGCCTACGGAAACAGAGAAAATTGGGAATGTTATCCTTTTTGGAGATTGTGCAATAAATAGCACAAAAAATTACAAATTTAGAAAAATAATAATTGAACCTAAAGAAAAACCTACGAGAGTAGCTAAAAAAAAGAAAATAAAAGAACAAAAATTGAGAAAAAAAATAAAACTTAAGGAGAAACAAAATAAAAATATTTTAGAATTACCTGGGTGCCCTCCTTATACTTTTAATTGCCTGGAACTAATATTGAAATATTATGGCAAGAAGGATGTCCCTAATTTAAACTTATTTGAACAGTTAAACAAATTTTGGATTAATGGGGAATTGAATGATAGATTAAAAGACTGGGAGGTGATCTAGTTCATTGATTAATAAAAAATTCAAGGATAATTGGACAAAAATACTAAAATTTAATTCAACTAGAGATATTTTAGAAGATTCTGAAAAAAATAAGGCATATGTAAGATTACCATTAAGTCCAATAACCATAAACGCCAATCTCTTGTATCAATTTTTTGAACTGTTATATCCAAAATTTATAAATGATCAACAAAATATCCTTGATGTTATTATATCTGATATTGATAAAAAGAATGAAATTTTGGGTTTATACCTGTATAAAACTAAGAAGGCTGGGATTTATGAGACTATAGAAACTCTACCTGACAATTTAATTCGGATTAAAAGCATAGAATTCGAGAAGTTAGATGAGATCTTTAATAATGTGCAAAACGCTATAATAAAAGAAAAAAATATTCGAATTTCTTCAATTCATATATTTAGAAAAGAAGCCATTGATCTGATAAACAAACATTGTGAGAAAATAGAAGAAATCTCAATCCATGAGTTTTTAGAACGTTCTATGGATTTGATTGAAAAAATTATTAATCAAGATTTAGTTCTAATCTATCCTGAACCAATCATTATTAAATTCTTTAGAAATAGTATAACATTATTAAATAAAATCCATCTTAAAAGTCTATTTACCTTTATAGAAAGAGTTATCCCTGAATTCAATCTTTCTTTACTAATAGATGGTAATGGTATAAAACTAATATTATCTTTACAAAAAAAGTTATCAAAATCAGGGAAATCTCACTTAGCAATAAGATTCTTAACACCAGAAGAGTTAAGGATTAATCTAAGTAATTCTAATATAAAAGATAATTTAAGATTAATTCAAAAGAAATTAAAAACTGAAAACACATATTATATAAAACAAAATGATATTATTTCTTTTGTTTCAGACTTTATCGAACTAGCAATTCCACTAAAAAAAGATAATGTCCAATTTTTACTTCAAAAATTTCTATTTGGCTACCGCAGTTTTGAAAATAACTGGAATATTGTTCCACGTCCTAGGATTTATAATAATTTAGTTAGATTTACAATTCGATTATTCGGATTTAATGTGAATCTTAGAAAACTCTCACATTGGGCAATTCCAGAAGTAATCTTTAATTATATTGATTTTTATATAGGATTAAATTCTAGAATTTTACTTATCATTACAGATACAACAAAAACCAAAAATGTGAAGTTTTCTTCTAAAATATTGTTTAAAAGCACATGTAAGTTTAGTCTTTTATTAGAATTTGAACAAAGCACACTAAAGAAAATAATAAGCATTAATAAAGAAGAGCTTTTTTCAGGTAAATATAACTCTTTAAATTCAATAAAAGAAAAAATAAGGGAAAAATTTGGATCACCTTCGGCTGTCATTGTTTTAGATGAATTTCTACTTCAAAGTATTATAAAGAATTTTATTTTTAGACATACGAAATTGGCTTTTTTCCCTCGGTTAAAAACATTAAAGATGTTGAAGAATGAGATGTATTTAACAATACATCCAGAATTCCCGCCTTATAGACTAATTAAAAAGAAGAAAACAATATCGTTGATAAAACTTGTCTTACCAATATTAATAGATAAACACGAGTTTTAATACAATAATTTATTTTATAAATCCTTTAGCTACTAATAATTCTGCATTTAAGATTGCGCCCCCTGCAGCGCCTCTTATGGTATTATGACTTAATGAGATAAACTTATAATCAAAAACATTATCTTCTCTAAGCCTACCCACGGTAATAGCCATTCCTTTATCATTATCTCGATCTTTTTTAGGTTGAGGTCTATCGATATTTTCTAAGTAAATTATCGGATGTTTTGGGGCAAATGGTAAATTTAATTCTTGCGGAACTGATTTAAATAAAGTCCAAATTTTGATGATATCTTCTTTTGAGGGTACTTGATCTTTAAATTTTACATTTACACTCGCAGTATGCCCATCTGATACCGGAACTCTTGTACAAGTAGCACTAATTTCAATGGAATTATTATTTTCAATCCCGTGTTTTCCAATTTTTCCAAGAATTTTCAATGGTTCTTTTTCTGTTTTCTCTTCTTCCCCTTCAATGAATGGAACAATATTATCGACGATATCTAAGGATGGAACACCAGGGTAACCTGCCCCAGAAACAGCTTGTAAAGTAGTTATTATTAATTTACTTATTTTATAACCAGCTTTTTCTAATGCATATACAGGAGTAAGATAACTCTGAAGTGAACAATTAGGTTTTACAACTATAAAACCATTTGTGAAGCCTTTATTATTTTGTTGAATTGGTATAACGTTTGCATGCTCATGGTTAATTTCACCAATGATCATGGGTACATCAGGAGTCCAACGATGAGCTGAATTATTACTTATTACCGGAATACCATTTCTTGCATATTTTAATTCTACTTCTTTTATTTGCTCTTTTTTAGGCATATTAATAGCAGAAAATACAAATTTAAGATCTTTTGGAATTTTCTCAAAATCTTGAACGTCTCTTATAGTTAGTTTCTTAACATTATTCGGAATTGAAATTGGTATCTGCCACTTATTCTTAACTGCTTCTTTATAAGGCTTTCCAGCGGATCTAGGAGAAGCTGCTACATCTACAATTTCAAACCAAGGATGGTTTTGCAATAATTTAATATAATTTTGTCCAACTGTTCCTGTGGCACCTAAAATACCTACATTAAACTTTTTCATTAGAAAACCTGTATTTGTTAATTTTATTTTTTATTTTGAAAATAATAATTAATTTTTAGATTATAATCAATTTCGATTTAAATTTTTTCTTCTTTGAGATATTAATTTTGTTAAATTTTTATTATTTAATGTCTTTAAAAAAATAGAACGATAATTAATATGTTATATTTATTATGCCAGGTCCTTTTGATGAACTTGAAAAAGAAGCAGAAACCTTAGAAAATCGCTCAAAAGAAGATTTTAATAGAAAGAATTTCGTTTCAGCAATATCTTTACTAAAAGAAGCAAAAGAAATTTATTCTAAATTAGGATATCATGGTAAAATTAGCATGATTAATAAACGAATATTCCAGTTAAACAACTTGGTTAAATTTGAAAATCGGGATTCAATTGTAAAGACAAAAGGTGAATTAGATCTTCAAAAACGAGCTGACGAAGTTTTAAAAGAAAAGCAAAGATATGGTGATAAAAAACTGGCAGAGCAAAAAGTTCTCCATCCAGAAATGAAGAAAAAACTAGATAAGATAAAATTACTAATAGAAAAAGCAGAAAAAGAAGAAAAATTAGGTAAATATCCAAGATTAATAGGAAGATATGAATATCTTTTAGAATTATATAAATCAATACCCAAAGAAATAGCAAATTTTTCTAAAGAAATTTATGAAACTGAGAAAAAAATCGCAAGAATTCGTGAAAAACTATAAAATGACTTTTTTCTCCTTATCAAAAAAAAAACCACGGAATTTTTATGAAAAATCCTTTTAATGCTTTCTATCACGTTCCAAATTCAAAGGAATTATTAGATATCGCCTTTAAAAGAGGAATGAAGAGTTCTGCTCAAGTCTCTCAGAATGCTCCAATACTCATTAAAGCAAAAAAGAAAGAATCTAAACGTATAAAAGTAGCTATTGAAGAACTCATAAATAGAATCTTAAAAATCATACAAATGGTTCCGATTATAGATGATCTCCCAGACTTTTACCGAGAATTAGCTTCTATTTTAGTCAATATTGATGAATTGAAATTAACTTTAGGAAAATTAAATGGGATTTTACCTATTCTTAGAAAGATAGAAAGAGAATATGTTAGTAAATTAAATAGAATAGAAGCTCCAAAAGAGGCTGACCAATTACGAAGAGCTGCTTTTGGGAGGATATCCTCAATTATTAATAAACAAAACAGAAATCTTGAATATTTGAATAAGATTAGAGGGCGTTTGAGAGAAATTCCTTCAATTGATTATACAATGCCGTGTGTTGTTGTTGCTGGATATCCAAATGTAGGAAAAAGCAGTATAGTTAAAAATATATCTACAAATAAAAAAATTGAAGTTAAAGAATATCCATTCACGACAAAAAAATTGATCATGGGACATTTAGAAATTCAAAGAAGATTTGATAAAATTAAATTGCAATGCTTAGATACTCCTGGGATTTTAGACCGTCCTATGAGCAAAAGAAATAACATAGAATTACAGGCAATATTAGCTTTAAGATTAATATCTAGTTTAATTCTATTTGTGTTTGATCCTACTCCTGCTTCTGGATATAGTGTTGAATCTCAAATTGAATTATACAATGAGATAGAACATAATTTTTCTAAAGAAGGGCAAATAGAAATTATTATAATTTTCAATAAAATGGATTTAGCTAAAGAGTCAGAAATAGTTTATCTAAAAGAAAGATTAAATCTTATGGATGGTCAATATTATAAAACAAATGCCCTGACAGGGGAAAATTTAGATAATTTGATTAAGGATCTAAAAAATCGCTACGTTTAGAAATTTTATACCAACGAAGAAAGTAAAGATATATAAATCAATAAAGAGAGGTTAAAAATGAATCTTTTTGAGATTGTTGCTCATCGAGGTTTTCCAACCAAAGCACCGGAAAACACTTTGGAAGCTTTTCAACATGCTATCGAACTTGGTGCTGATGCTATTGAATTTGATGTTCGATTGACATCAGATGGCATTCCTGTTATCTATCACTATTTCTATCTTGAAGAGATGACAAATACTTCTGGACCAATTTTCAATATTACATTTGAACAACTTCAAAAAGTAAAAGTTCTGGATTGTAATAATCAAGAAATCAATGATTATAGAATTTTGACTCTCGATGAACTTCTAGAAACCATAGGTGACCAGATTGGTTTAGAAATTGAGATCAAAGGTCCTGAACCAGAATCTTCAGAGATAATAGGAGCAGTTCTGAGTCGTTTTAAGCATTTATGGAAAAAGATAGAAGTAACTTCCTATGAACCTATGTTACTAACTGCCATTCGAAAAAAATGTCCAGGGATAGCGACCAATTTACTCTTTCAATTATCCGAATACTGGATGAGACCCGACGTAATTACATACCTAGCCATCCAACGAGCTAGATTAGCACAAGCAAGGGCGGTTCATTTACATCCGACTCAATTATCATCAAAAGCAGTATCTATTATTCGAAAATATGGTATTGAGGTTCATAGCTGGGATATAAATGATAACAAATCTCTAAAAATGATGGTTGAGTTAAAAATACCACGAATATGCACTGATAACCTTCAAAAAGCAGTAAAATTCCGTCAAGAGACCATAAAATCTCGTCTTATTAACAATAATCTGAATGAAAAATAATAAGAAGAAGATTTTAAATGAGCCAAATCGAAATTTAAAATAAAGATATTGGGGTAATGAATTATAATCATTTTAGGCATAGATATTGGAGGAGCAAATACTAAAGCTTGTTTATTGGTCTTCAAAAATAAAGACGTTATAAAATCATTTTCATATATAGAATATTTCCCATTCTGGGAAAAAACAATTAAAGAAATTCCAGATATGATAGCAAGAATAGTGAAAAATTTAGTTGATAATAATAGCTTTAAACTTGATAACATTGATTTTTATGCAATTACTACCACTGCTGAACTTTCGGATGCATTTCAAACAAAGAAGGAAGGAATTTTAACAATTCTAAGTGCCCTTGACAAAATATTTGAAAAAGATAAATTGAAATTCGTTACTAATACTTGTAAATTTATTGACTATGAAACAGCTAAATCTGATTATTCCTCAATTGCAGCAGCTAATTGGGCCTCTACTGCTTTATTTATAGGACAATTTATATCGAACTGTATTTTAATTGATGCAGGTTCAACAACTATTGATATCATTCCCATTTTTGAATCATTTCCAGTACCACAAGGAAAAGATGATATTTCACGTTTAATAAATCATGAGTTGATCTATACTGGGGGTTTAAGAGCTACAATCCCTTCTATAACTCATCATATTCCTTATAAAGGTAAAAATATACGTGTTTCATTTGAGAAATTTGCTTTAATCTCTGATGTTCATAGAATTTTGAACAATATTTCAGAGGAAGAATACATTAACGATACAGCAGATAACCGCTCTAAAGCTTTAGAAAACTGTTATGCTCGCCTTGCTAGAATAATTTGTATGGACATTGAATCAATTTCAAAAGAAGATTTGGACATAATAGCTAATTTTATTTATCAAAAGCAATTAGATCTTATTACAAGAGAAATTAAAGCTTTTATGAACAATCTTACTGAAGGATTGAAAGGATTTAATAAAAACCCAAAATTTGTGATAACTGGTTTATCTGCTGATTTTCTGATAAGAATACCACTTCAAAAATTAGGATTTACAAATATTATCAATTATAAGGAAATAACAAATATTCCTAACAATATAAGCTCATCAGCTTTCGCGGTTGCAGGAGCTTTATATAATCAAATATAAACCAAAAAATAAGAATATGAATTATAAGACTGCTTTATTTAAAATTGGAGGAAAAATCTTAGAAGATTTTGAAAATTTGAACTCTACTATTTCTCAATTGACACAGTTATATGATGAGAATTTGATTGACAAAATAGTGTTAATTCCTGGAGGTGGCTCATTCGCAAACTTTATTCGTAAAATATACAATGAATTAAAATTTACCGAGGAGATTGCACATTGGATGGGAATAATTTCTATGAATTATAATGGATTAGAGTTGAATAAAAAATTTCCTAACTTAGAAGTTATCGAAAATTATAATAGGTTAAAAAAAAACCATAGATTTTTCTGTATATTTTTACCTTATGAATTTATAAAAGAAAACGACAAATTACCTCATAGCTGGGATGTTACATCTGATTCGATATCATTGTTTATATCAAAATACCTTGGATTAAATGAATGTTTTTTAATTAAAGATGTTGATGGAATTTTAAACAATAAAAATCAAGTTATAAAAGAGATAACCGCCTCAAAATTTGAAGATATGAAAGAAACTGGTAAATTAGCTGAAGTTATATCTAATAATGAAGGATTAAAAGAAAAAACAACTCCAATTGATCCGTATACAACGACTTTAATAGATAGATATAAGATTTCATGTATTCTCTTAAATGGTTCTAAAAACACAATGAGAATTTTAAATTACTTTAAACTATCACAAACAGAAGAAAGAGTTTTTACAATAATTAAATAAAAAGCTATTCAAGTTAATTAGCTTGTGTTTAAGGATAAATTTGTTAAAATTTATGAGTAAAATTAAAGTTTTAATTAAATTGAACCTAAATTATAATTAATATAAATTTACAAGTTATATAAGAGTGAATTCAATATGGAACTAAAAAAAGAAGAAATGAAAAAGAATGCAGAGTTTCTTATTAGTGCTCTTACAGGAGTAGATATTCCTGGTAGTGCTAAATTCAAATGTAGATACAAAAAAATGGTTAATTTTGCAAAAATTTATGGCATAACAGATTCAAAATATATCGGTCCAGAAGAGGAAGGAGTGATTGCCTGCCACGCATTCGCGAATTCATATGCAGTTAATGCATTTTATATACTCTTTCCTGCGTTAAAAGTGGTACAAGATGGGGAAGAACGCCCTGTTATATTGAACCCAAATAAAATACTCCATGCTGGAAATAAATATAATTGGGAAAATTGTGTTGATATTAAAAATGGAGATGTATTAACAACAACCGGTAAGAATACTAAGGTATGGCTGGTTGAACAGAGTATGATTTTATTCACTGAGATGGTGCTAACTGTAAAAAATCAGAATGATGAATTGGTTTGTACAATAACATCTAGTGGAGCAATTAGACCAGGAGGTTATTAAAAAATGGTAAAAATATCAGATTTAGAAGTTGGAAAAACTATAAAGAATGAATTTAATGCAATTACCCGAGATTTATTACGGCAATATGCCAAAGCTTCTGGGGATACGAATCCAATTCATACAAATGATGCTGTTGCAGAGAGAGCAGGTCTTAAAGGGATTATCGCTCATGGATTATTTTCATTTGGTTTTATCAGTAAATTATTCGAAGATTTCCTAAATCAAGGTGAATATGGAAAAATTATTGAGATAGGGGTTGAAATGCGTGGGATGGTGAGATGTGGAGATTTACTGATTACTGAAGCAACTGTTAATAATATTGAGGCTAAAAGAATATATTTTGATATAAAGCAAACAACCATAACAAACGTTGATGTTAAAGATAAAGATGGTCATATAGTAAAAAAATTCGAAGCTGGAGAAAGAGGGTATATTTCTGAGAAAGATATTGAAAGGGGTTTAGTAAAGACCAAGGAAGTTCCAGAAGGGGTTCTAACTTACCGAGAAAGAATAGCCACCCCTGGACAAGCAATCATTGAACTTTTTGAATAAAACTAAAAAAATTCTTTAAAATTTAATATATTATTCTTTTTTTGAACTATATAATAAATGATTTTGATCTTCTTCACATAATTATTTTATAATATATTTATACTAGTTTAGATAGAAGAGATAATTGAAAGAAAAATTTATAAAAATACAATTTTACTTACTACATTGACCACTCAAGAACCGTTGGATACCCAAGGACCATTAGATACTGAAAAAATTGAAAGTTTAATTTTAAATGGTTATAATGAAAAAGCTGCCGAAGAGTTATTTGGAGTTATAGAAAATTATCCGAGTCATTATGATAAAGAATTAATTTATCGATGTTTGAGTTTATTAAATTTAATATGCGATAAATCTCCTTCAATTTCAACGAGAGCAATAAAAAATATAACTCAATTTGTTAACGATTCTGATTCTTGGATTAGATTAGTTTCCTTAGAAATTTCATATCAAATTAGTTTGTTTAGACCAAATCTCTTAATTGAGTTATTGGATAAAATCCGAGGACGTTTGTTTGATCATGATCCTTCTGTAAGGCGATTAAGTGTAAAAATCATAGGGAATCTGATTTTATCTTTACATATAGATTTAAGTGAATTACAAGAAATTATTGAAGAATATACAGAGAAACTAATGGATAATGA
>JBHLPN010000083.1:0-10613 GCA_048939445.1 Promethearchaeota archaeon
AAGCACAAATTGCACCTTCATGTGCAAATAAACAACCTTGGAATTTTGTTTTTGTGAGGGAGAAAGAGCAGTTAGAGAGGTTATTTACTACATTATCAGAAGGGAATAAATGGGTAGAAAAAGCATCAATGATTATTGCAGTATTTAGTAAGCCTGAGAACGATTGTATAATTGGAGAAAGGAAATATTACCTATTTGATGTAGGAATTGCTACAGCTTTTATGATCCTAAGAGCTACAGAATTAGGTTTAATTGCTCATCCAATTGCTGGTTTTAATGAAGAACAAGCAAAAAAAATTCTTGAAATTCCTGATGAAATGAGATTAATTACGTTGATAATAATAGGAAAACACTCAAAAGAGATAAATCCGGTTCTTTCTGAAGCAATGCAATTAGGAGAAAGACAAAGACCTCCAAGAAAAGAATTAAAAGTTTTTATATATATAAATCGTTATAATACGAAATTGCACAATTAATAGTATTAATAATCAATGGTAATATTGAGTCCATGAGATTCCATGGTATTTTTAATATCCTGCATTTGCTCATCGCTTATAAAATAAGTATCTTTTAATGGATAGACTCTATCTAAATATTTGTATTTATGTTTCCCCCATTCATGATATTTTAATAAAGAAACTTTTTCAATTGGCTTATTTGATAAATAACCCGCTAATGTTTCTATATATTGAAGAGAATCATTAAAATCAGGAATAATCGGGATTCTAATCCATACTTTTTTTCCTTTTTTAAGACATGTTTCAAAATTCTTTATTATTAGATCATTTGCTACTTTTGTTCCTTTTTGGTGTATTTCTGGGTTTAAGTGTTTAATATCAAAAAGAAGTAAATCTGTATAGGGTAAAACGTTATCAAAGTCTTCACTTTTTACATAACCAGTAGTATCAATAGTCGTGTGTAATGATTCTTTCTTAAATGCCTTGAGTAGGTTAAGGGTGAATTCAAATTGAAAGAGAGGCTCTCCACCTGAAATAGTCACACCCCCTCCTGAATTGTAATAAAATAATTCATCCCGCATAACTTCAGTTAATATTTCATTTACAGTCATTTTATTTCCTATATGGTTAATGGCACCAACTGAACAGATTTCTTCACATTTCATACATAAATTGCATTTTGCTCTATTTATTTGAATAGAACCTTCAGTTAAAGTTATTGCGTTAAGTGTACAAACATCTAAACACTTTCCACATTGGTCACATTTCTCTCTCCTGAAAAAAATTTCTGGATAAGGGTTAATCGATTCAGGATTTGAGCACCACTTACAACTTAGTGGACAACCCTTCAGAAATACTGTTGTTCTTATTCCAGGACCATCATGAATACTATATCTTTGAATGTTAAATACTATTCCTTCCTTCCCTGTCTGGTTCCCTTTCAAAGATTCTGACTCTCCTATTTTTTCTAGAAACACTGGGGGGTACGAGCAATAATTGAATCTTGTAAATCCTTACTAAGATCAACAAAGTAAGCTGAATATCCTGCTACTCTAACCATTAAATTAAAGTACTTTTCTGGATTTTTTTGAGCGTCCTCTAATACTTCCTTCCCTACTGCGTTGAATTGAATATGATGGATCCCTAAATCTGCCCAAGTTTTCAAATATTGAGCAAAAACTTCTGCGTTATGTCCTTTCAGATATTGTGGCATAAAACTTTGATTGAGGAGGTGATTCCAACTAAATAAAGGATCTACTTTAGAAACAGATTTCAATACAGCAGTTGGTCCTTTTAGATCTCTACCCTGTACAGGAGAAATACTTCCATCGTGAAGGGTTTCTCTTGCTTTTCTTCCATCTGGTGTTGCTTCGCAGCCCTTTCCTAAAAACCAAAATGCAGATGCAACAGTTCCATCTGGTATACAAGGTGTTCCTAAATTTGTTTTACAATTCATTGTTTCTGTCATAATCATTTTTCCTAGTCTTCGAGATATTAAATCGACATAATCATCATCATTTCCAAACTTTGGTGCATCTATTAAAAGATTTCTAAGATCTTTATATTTTCCTCTCCAATTCTTTCTTAAAGCATCGAGTAACTCTGACATAGTTAATTTTTTCTCTTCAAATACTAATTTTTTTATTGCTGCAAAAGAATCTGCTACATTATTTAATCCAAGGATGACAACATCCCGATAATCAGGGATATAATTCCACTCTCGAACATCTTGGGCTCTTTCAATCGAATCATCAAGTAAAGCTGAAAGAAAGGGGCGTGGTACATATTCTTTATAAAAACAATCAGCTATGTTTGAGAGAAAAACTAATTTCTTAATTCTGAATTTATAATTTTCTGTAAAATCTTCGATAAGCTCCTCAACAGATGTAGCTTTTTCTCCTATATTTCTTAGAGTCTTTGTTAATTCTTGCGGAAGCGGAATAGCAGTAGCCCATGCAGAACGATGATTAAAATTTTTACCTGGGATTGTTGGAACCATACAATTATTTATGGAATAATTTTGGGCATCCTCTAAAGGAACACCAAGACTAACCAATCGTATAATATTAACATTGTCATTGAAAAAAGCTGGCTGAGGCATTCCAGTACTTATAACCTCAATTGCTTTATCAATTAACTTTTTTGGTATTTTATTATTCCATCTTAATGCAAGTGGAGGAGTTACTGTTCTTACAGAGTTCATAGCATCTAGTACTATATATGTCATCTCGCTGGTAATATCCTTACCTTCAGAATTTGTTCCTCCAATTGTTATTGTTTGGAATCCAATCGCGCCACCTCCTGCTCCAGACCATATAGGTGGATGTAAAAAACCGGTTTCCTGAGATTTTACAAATATGCATTCGACAAGTTCTTGAGCTTTTTGTCTATTAATTTTATTCTCTTTTAAATCGTTTTCATAATATGGGTTGAAACAAACATCGAATCGTATTCCATCTCCAACCATCGGTACTTCAATGAAATTGATAACGAGATGAATAAACCAATAAAATTGTAATGCTTCCTGTAATGTTCTAGGTGAATTTTCAGGTACCCAATCACAGATTTTTGCTATCTTTTCTAGCTCATTTTTCCTTAAGGGGTCATCGACACTTTCTGCTTTTTTTATAGCTAATTTTGCGTATCTCCTAGCCCAGTTAATTGCTCCTTCCATAGCAAGGATAATGCTTTGTAAAAATTGTTTTTTATGTACATAATCTTCTCCATTATTACTTCCTTCTAACCATTCGTTCTCAAGCCTTTCCAGTCTTTCCTCTGCTTCTCGAATAATTCCTTTCAAACCTATTTTAAAGAGTTTTTCAAAATTTGGAGTAGCAGACTCCCAATTAAAGACATAAAATTCATTATATAGGTCTTTCGGGATAATATTTTTAAATAAATGGTGTATCGATAAATTTTTCCAATATTTATCAATAGTCACAAGCTCTTTTCGCTCTTCCTCAATTAACATATCTGAATATATCTGACCAGGTGCTGTTTCTCTTTCCACCCATTTATATGAGAATTCAGGATAATGAACAACCGAATCTGGTGTAGAGGCAAAATTACCAACTATTAATTCTTCAGGTCTAATATATATAGACATATTCTCTAAAATGTACTTTAATCCTAAAGCTCTTCTCAAAACCATCGGTTTTCCTTCAGTTTGTTTATAAGATTCTGTTAAAAGCTTTGCTCTCTCTAAATCTAATGACCATCTCATCCCAGGTCTATTTGCTCTAGCATCATCAGCAATTTCAATATTTGCTACTTGTAGAGATTTTATCGGTGTGTTCATCATTAATTTTTGAGTTCTTTCCGTCATAATTTTTTAAACTCCCTTATAACCAATATATCTTATGATTATTAGATATTAATTAAAACTAATAATTTATAAGATTAAAAATTTATTTAAACGTTGTTTTTATAAATTAAATTTCCTTTTTTTACCAATTTATTAAGTTCATCAAATGTAATTGGGTATTCTAATTTATAATAAAGTTCCTTAATATGATTTTCACTATTAAGTTCATTTTTATTAATATTAATAGCCTATAACCAGCGTTTTGATATTTCATAAAATTTATAATTATAATATGATTATGAGAGAAGCAGAGTTTAATAAATTAAAGACTGAGAAAAGTCCATATTTATTACAACATGCTAAGAATCCAGTAAATTGGTACCCATGGGGAGAAGAAGCCTTTAACAAAGCTATAGAAGAGGATAAACCAATACTTTTATCAATTGGGTACTCAACATGCCATTGGTGCCATGTAATGGCACATGAATCCTTTGAAGATAAGGAAGTAGCTGAATTGATGAATGAAAATTTTGTGTCAATAAAAGTAGATAGAGAGGAACGCCCAGATATAGATAAAATATATATGACCGTATGTCAGATAATGACAGGCTCAGGAGGATGGCCACTTACTATTTTAATGACTCCTGAAAAGAAACCTTTTTTTGCTGGGACCTATTTTCCTAAGCAAACTAGATTTGGGAGGATAGGATTAATAGATTTAATAAAACGTATCAAAGAGCTATGGTTAAACCAAAGAAATGAATTATTAAATTCGGCAGATCAAATTACTTTTAGCATTCAAAATATTAATCAAGAATCACCTGGCGAAAAATTTTCTGAGAACACTCTTAAAAAGGCATATCGACAATTATTAATTCAATTTGATTCTGAAAATGGTGGATTTGGTAATCGCCCAAAATTCCCCACCCCACATAATATTATATTTCTACTCCGATATTGGAAACGAACTGGAGAAAATAAAGCATTAGAAATGGTAGAAAAAACTCTACTAGAAATGAGAAAAGGAGGAATCTACGATCATATTGGCTTCGGTTTTCATAGGTATTCAACTGATTCAATCTGGCTTGTACCTCATTTCGAAAAAATGCTCTATGATCAAGCTTTAATTGTAATTGCTTATATTGAAGCCTATCAAGCCACGAAAAATGATTTCTATAAAAAGACCGCTCAAGAAATATTTTCTTATGTTCTGAGAGATATGACTTCTCCAGAAGGGGGGTTTTATTCGGCGGAAGATGCTGATAGTGAAGGAGAAGAGGGTAAATTTTATGTATGGTCTAAGGCAGAACTAGAACAAATATTTGATAAAACAGAATTAGATTTAGCTACAAAAATTTTTAATATAGAAAAATCTGGTAATTATCTTGAAGAATCATCCGGGAAGAAAACGGGTAATAATATCTTTCATTTAAGAAGACTTCCGGATAAGGAATCCATTGAAAAAATTGAGAAAATTCGTTTAAATTTATTTAAAACAAGAGAAAAACGAATACATCCTCATAAGGATGATAAAATCTTAACTGATTGGAATGGGTTAATGATTGCAGCATTAGCCAAAGCTGCTGTAGCTTTTCAAGAAAATATGTATTTAGAAGTGGCAAAGAACGCAGTTGATTTTATTCTTGCTAACCTTCTAGACTCAAATAATAAATTATTACATAGGTATAAAGATGGAGTTTCAGAAATTAGTGGTTATTTAACTGATTATGCCTTTTTAATATGGGGTCTTATTGAACTGTATGAAGCCACTTTTGATATTTTTTATTTAGAAATTGCTCTCGAATTACATAAGATTCAAATAGAGGATTTTTGGGATAATAATTTAGGTGGATTTTACTTCACTGCTAAAGAGAGTGAAATATTATTAACTAAACAAAAAGAAATATATGATGGAGCTATTCCTTCTGGCAATTCAATTGCTATGTTAAATTTGTTAAGATTAAGTTATATTACAGGAGACCATGAATTAGAGACTAAAGCAGATATTTTAAATAGAGTGTTTTCTGAGAAGATAAGGGCAAATCCACTGGCTTATTCACAATTTTTGGTTGCTATAGATTTCGCAATTGGCCCTTCTTACTCATTAGTTATTGGTGGTAATACTAATGCTGAACATACAAATAAAATGATTAAGGCAGTTTATAATGCATACATTCCGAATAAAGTATTTATACATAGAAAAACAGAACAAGAAACTCCAGAAATAGATAAATATGCTAATTTTACCCAATTTTTTGAGAATCTTGATGGGAAAGCAACAGCATACGTTTGTATCAATAAAACATGTAAACCTCCGACTCATGATATCAACAAAATGCTTGAGGATCTAAACGCTAACTGGATATAAATAGCAGAATTATAAGTTTTATTATACCTTTCATAATTTATATCTTTTAGGATGTTTCCTTTTAGCTTCTTCTATCTTTCTTTCGAATTGCTCTTTAGTCATTTTTCGTATTTTCAGTAAGATAATTAGGCACACTCCCCCAAAACCAGCCACACCGATGGCTAAAGGATGCCATATATACCAACAACCGCCAAAAAACTTGGCACATTCATAAGGTTGCGGTATTACGAATAAAATAATCGCAATTGGTATTAATATAGCAGAAGCAATGCCGAATCCCAATCTCATTTTTGTCATATACTCCATTTTATATCACCATAAATTTAATTTAGTTTTTGTAAGCCATTTATCAATCATTGAATTAATTATTCAATATTTAGATTGGAATAAAAAAATTAAGATATAGTTTTTCAAAAATTGGAAAAAATTACTGATAACTACAATCTATCAGTAATTATTGAGTAAATTTGTTCAGCAGTAAAACCTTTAATATCTATTGCGGAGCATCTACAATTTCCTGAACAAGCACCACATCCTTTACAAAGTGCTTCATTGATTTTAGCTACTGTTCCAAACCATCGATCTTCAACTAGCTCAATTGCTCCATAAGCACAATTTTCAACACACATCCCACACCCAATACATCTTTCAGGACGAACAATTCCAAAAAAAGGTTCTACTTCCACTTCTCCTTTTGCCATTAAAACTGCTGCACTTGATGCTGCTCCTTTAGCTTGAGCTACAGCATCTGGAATATCTTTTGGTCCTTGAGCAACCCCAGCAATAAAAATTCCATCTGTTAAAGTATCAACAGGTCTTAATTTTGGATGTGCCTCTAAAAAGAATCCATCTGCAGATCTTTGAATCCTTAATAAAGATGTAATTATATCTGCATCTGCTCGTGGCTCTAATCCACAAGATAATACAAACAATTCTACCTTTAATTCAACTGGTTGCTGAAGTAATGTATCTTCAGACCGAATTATAATATTATGATCTTCATCTTCGCTAACTTCTGCGATTCTACCTCTCATATAACTAATTCCATAATTTTGACCTGCAGATTCATAAAATTCTTCATAACCTTTTCCAAAAGCTCGAATATCCATATAAAATATATAAATATCAGCATCAGGGTGTTTTTCTTTGTATTGTCTTGCTTGTTTTGTTGCATACATGCAACAAACTCGGGAACAATATTGATTTCCTCCTTCTCTAAAATTTCTACTTCCAACACATTGTAGGAAAGCAATACTATGAGGTTCCTTTAAATCAGAAGGTCTTACTGGCTTTCCAATAACAGGTCCAAAAGAACTTAATAAACGTTCCATTTGAAGCCCTGTAATAACATTCGGATAAATGCCATATCCATATTGTTTCAATTCAGTCGGATCATATAGATCCCACCCTGTTGCTACAATGATTGTTCCTACTTTAACTTTTAAATATTCTGGTTTATCATCATAAATTATAGCTTCTGGTTCGCATACATCTATTCTTGCACATATTCCACATTTAATACAATGATCCATATCTATTGTATATTGTCCTGGAATTGCTTGAGGAAAGGGAATATAAATAGCCTTTCGTGTGGCTAAACCCAAATCAAATTCATTTCCAACAGTAACTGGACAATAATCAACACAAACACCGCATCCTGTACACTTTTCTTGATCAACATAATGAGGTTTTTTTAATATTGTAACATCAAAATTTCCTATATATCCAGACACTTCAACTACTTCAGAATAAGTTAAAAGCTCAATATTTTTCTCGCGGGATACTTCTGACATTTTAGGAGTAAGAATGCAACTTGAACAATCCATTGTTGGAAATGTTTTATCAAGTTGAGCCATATGACCACCAATTGTGGGTGTTTTTTCAACCAAATACACTTTATAACCCTCACTAGCTAGATCTAACGCTGCGTTCATTCCTGCGATACCTCCTCCAATAATTAAACAAGAAGGTTCAACTTTAACTTTCTGGACTTCTAATGGGACTAATTCTCTTGCTTTTGCCACTGCCATTCTTATGTGATCTTTTGCAGTTTCATATGCTCCTTCTGGTTCTCTCATATGAACCCAAGTGGAGTGTTCTCGAATATTTGCCATTTCAAACAAAAATTGATTTAATCCTGCTTCTTTACATGCTATTCTAAATGTAGGTTCATGCATTCTTGGAGAACATGCTGCTACAATAACTCTATTCACTAATCCAGCTTCAATGTCTTCCTTAATCATTTTCTGACCTACATCAGAACAAAAGAATTTATACTCTCGTGCTATTTCGACATTAGGAAGTGTTTTAGCATATTCTACTAAATCTGGAACTGAAACTACACCACCAATGTTTACTCCGCAATGACACACATAAACACCAATCCTAGGGCGTTCATTGCCAGTGATTTCAATTTCTTTTTTCGTTTCTGTCATTTTTTTCCTCCTATATTAATTGCTCTTTAACAATATTTAAAAATGGATCTATAGAAATAAAGGGAGAAACTCCTTGTAATTCATGATTTTTAACTAAACCTAACAAATTAGGATCCATTCCAAACGCAACTCCTAAGAGTTGAGTAATATATATTACTGGTATGTGAAATGGTTCTCCAATAATGTCCGCATAATAATTATTAGCTTCAACTTGTCCAAGGTCTAATTGAAGATGACAGAAGGGACAGCAGTTCACAATTATATCTACTCCCGCATCTCTCATGTTCACTAATTTTTCTCGTGTAAAATCTGCTGCAACCTCTTTAACAGCAGTTCTAACCGCTCCTCCTGCTCCACAACACATATACTTATCTTTGTAATCAATACTTTTAGCTCCTGTTATTTCAACAATTTCATCAAGAAATCTAGGAGATTCATATTCACCATTCCAAGGTCTTTTTTCACTTGGTTTTACGATATGACATCCATAATGTACGCCTACTTTTAAATCCGAGAATTTTAATTTAATGAAATCTTTTAAATAGTCTAATCCCATATCGAGATATAAAGCTTGAACAATATGTTTTGGTTCGAGATTACCTTTATATATACGGCCAATTTTTGCAAGATATTCATTAACTTCTTTTTTTTTTTCATAATCATGCTCAAGTTCATACCAAGCATCTCTAAGAGTCCCATAACAACCATTGCAGCCCGTAATTGGATTTACTCCTAATTCTTCTGCGATTGAAATGTTTCTAGCAGCAATGACAAACCAAGTTGGTATATGAAATGCTCTAAAAACACCAGGAGCAGGACAACATGAAGCACCAGGCAAATCTAAAAGCTCAGCACCAAGATGGTCGAAAACACTTCTAATTGAGGCTTCAATCATAGGATAACGATTAGGAATAACACAACCTAAAAAAAATCCGTATCGCCATTTATAATCTTCAGTCATTATTATTCCTCCTTATCTTTTTTTTTAATATCTGCTCTCTTTTTTTTCAATTTTTCTGCATTATCCAATAATTTTTTAAATCCCACATCATTCATCAATTCTTGGCACTCCTTAACAGCTTCAGGATAAGTATGAACTGTAGGTGGTAATGGCGGTAATCCATAGGATTCTCTTAAATCTCTCCATTTTTTATTATTTTCGCCAATTGCGGATACACCATGTCCCGTAGCATAAAATATATCTTTAGCTAATCCAAAATGCGAATCTAAAATAAATCCCTCCTCTACAGCAATATTTCTAAGTTTTATAATCATATCAGTTACGGGAATATCGCGAGGGCATCTTTCATAACAATAATAACAAGTAGAACATAGCCAAATATCAATGTCCTGCAAAACAGATTCGTCCCCTGTTAATGCACGACGAATTGCAGAACGAGTTCTATATGCTGTGCGACGTCCACTTGGACAGCTCCCAGTACAAGTTCCACAGTTGATACATGCTCTTATTTTTTCTAAACCGGCATCAACAAACTTTTGTGCGATTCTGGAGCTTGTAGATTTATAGACTTTTCTTTTTATATACTTTTCTACATTTTCGCTCATTAATAATTCAAATCCCCTATATTGTATAAAAATTGATTTGTAATTTTGTAAAAAAACAAGGTGTTTGCTTTTACGTGTTCGATCAAACAAATTAATTGATTATCTTAAAAAGGAAAAAGTATATTTATTAAAAAAATTTGTTATCGATAATTCATAACTAAATCATGAAGAACAGTTATTTCATATATTTTTCAAATTTATAAGAAAACTATTTTTAGTTTTTTAATAGAATAGCTGATTTAAAAAGAGATTAAAAATATTAATAATTCACTACTGATTATTTAATTCTATTAATTCATCCAAATATTCAATTTGTTTATCTTTTGTTAGAAAAGCCAATTCTTTCTTAATTTTCTTTTTTTGTTCTTTTGGTACATTTAATAGTTTTAATTTCTCCCGAATATCTTTTGATAAAACTGTATAAATTCTCATAAAATATCTTTTAATTTCCGGTATATCCTCAATATCTCCATTTTCTCCCA
>JBHLPN010000347.1:0-3315 GCA_048939445.1 Promethearchaeota archaeon
AACATAATGTTTTTAACAATATCAAAATCTATTTTTGTTTTTGGGTATCAATTTCTTGTAGATAACCTCTTATCTAATGAGTTTTTATATCTAACTTACATTGTGCAATGTGGAATACAATTTATGCAACTTCTTGGTTTAACTTGGATAAATTCAATGAAAATATACAGTAGAAAATCATCCTCATTGTTAAGTGTTATAATAATTGCTATAGTTTCTTTTACAATTGCTCTTATTGGAGATATCTGGTATATATCTATTATGACAATAGTTATTGGATTATTTTTAGGATTAATTCATGGTGTCGGCATGAAAATTATGCTTGAATATGGAACTGCGGAAAATACATCAAAATATTCTACTATAAATGAAATTTTAGTTGGAATAGGTTTTGGTATAACTCCAATAATTTCAGGATACGTAGTTGAGATATATATTTTTGGAATTCATTGGTTCTTAGCATTTCTAGGACCTATTATTTTGATATTATTAATATTTCTTTCCAAAAATATCAAAAGAAAGAGTATTGAAAAGCTTTAGATTGAATTATTGTTTTGATTTAAATTATTTAAGTGATTTTTTAATTTCAATTCCAAATCAGGGTTAGCAGGATATCCTTTCATAATATTTTCTGAAATTTGATTTCTCAAAAACCATTCAAGATCACTTGAGGATTCTAATTTTTCAATTAGATTATTAATTTGGTATTCATTGTCTACGATGTTGGATAAATACATATATATTATTATACTTAAAGCTTCTTCTAAATCACGAGCTCCAACAATAAGAACGGGACCTCTCTTAAATAAACTACCATGATAACTGAAGATATTTGTGTTCCCCCATTTCTTTATCCTGTCTTTTAAAAAATCTAATACACCTAAAATCTCTAAAGGTGATTTATCTGGATTAAGCTTAAAGAATATACCGCATTCAGCTTTTTGTTCATAAATAGTGATTAAATTATTTATTTGTATTTTTAACTTAACCTTTTGTGTTGACGAATTATTTTTTGACATATTGTAATCTTATTAAATTAACAAATCCTCTTATGATTTTCTAACTTCAACACAAAAATGTAAAATTATAAATATCTTTTGTGAACACTATTAATTGTTTTCGATTTTAAAGGTTTTAATAAATTAAATAAGAGAGGTGAAACCTAAATGATTTTTTTGGTTACTCAATGGACTCCCTATAATAAAACAGAAGAATGGTTCAAAATTTTTCAAGAAGTTAAAGGAAAGTTTCCATCTTATATAAAGAAATGGCAAACATTTGCACTTCCTGATGAAAATCGTGGCATTAAGGGGTATAATCTTATAATGGTAGAAAAAGGAAATGCTGATGAAGCGTTAATTGCTATCTCAAAAGTTATTGCCCCTTTCTGGAAAATAGAAGGCTTTGCAATGAAACTTGAGACAGTAATGTCAATGAGAGATGCTATTAAGGTATTAGGTAAAACTTTGTAAACAAGTACGTAGCAAAAAAGAAAACGAAGATTCTAATTTTAAATAAATTTATTTTTTTTATTTTATTTCTTAGATTTATTTGATAAATTGATATTAGAAAACTAAATATATTGTAATCTGGTGTCCAATGTGTTTTGTCATAATTGTGGTCAAAAAATTGATGACTCTGCTATATATTGCGAAAAATGTGGAGTTAAAGTAAGAAAAGAAGATGCAACTAAATGGATTAGTAAATCTGAAGGTTTAAATCGTTATTATGAATTAGAATATGAATTAGGAGATATAAATGATGAATTAGACACCTTATCCTCAAAACGAGCATACTTGAATCGTTTAATAGAGTCAAGAGATCAGAAATTTAGCCAACTACAAATGGTTCGCGATGTGATGTTAAAAGAAAAAAAAGATTATAACTCCCTACTTAAATTCAGTTTCTCTTCAATTAAAGCTCGGCTAAGCGGTGATTTAGATGAAAGAAAACGGAAGGAGGAGACAGAATATTTGGAAGCATTGGCTAACTTTGAGTATGTTGAAAAAGAATACCAGAATTTGGACCAAGGAGTTAAAAAAACTCAAAATGAAATTGATCAAATTCAAGGTTTGAAATCTCGTATACCTGCGATTGAAGCCGAGATGGAAAAAATATTAGCTCAGATAACTGCGGGGAAGACGACTGATCGACTTAAAGA
Organism: Promethearchaeota archaeon; assembly: GCA_048939445.1. Classification (GTDB taxonomy): domain Archaea; phylum Asgardarchaeota; class Lokiarchaeia; order Sigyniarchaeales; family SOKP01; genus Loki-b32. Next base: position 2,162 of record JBHLPN010000347.1, read on the forward strand.
ATTGGAACGTCAATATGAAGAAACGCAGAAAGAAATATCTAAAACTCAAGACATTCAGAACAAATATAAAGAAGCTGATTCTCTACTTCTTGAAGCGGGCAATTATTTAAGCAGCTCAGTCAGTAAATTAAGATCTGCTGAAGGATTAGGTACATGGGATACTTTCTTCGGTGGTGGTTTTTTTGTGGATGGTATGAAGCACGGTAATTTAAATGACGCTCGAAACGATATTAATCAAGCTCAAGCGATGGTGAGACGAGCAAAAGATTTAGTTGATGTAATAGATGATATTTACATTGATTTCGAAGTTCCAAATTTATTTTTCGATGTTTTCTTTGATAATTTTTTCTTTGATATGTTTGGTAATACAAAAATCACTCGCACTAGAGAACGTGTCGAAGGTGTGCTTCATCAATTAACCAATAGTCGAAGAATTCTAACTCAACACATAAACACTTGGGAACAAAAGAGAAATAAATTGATAACTGACATAAATACAGTTAGAAAACAAATTCAAGAAGAAAGATTATCAATTCTATAATATTATCAAATTTATTTCTTGTTTGAAATGACTAATAAAGATGAAAAAGAAGAGTTTCCTAGACCTGGTTCAACTCTCTATAATCTAATTTGCGCAGATGAGGAAACTAAGGAAAAACTATTAAAACGCTTTAAAAAACTAAATAAATGTTTAATTATACCATTATATCGAATAAAACTTCTCCCTCTTTTTGGCTTAGGAAGAATATTTCTTCTTTTAATAACAAAAGGAAGAATATCAGGTAAAAAAGTCAGGACTCCATTAGAATATCATAAGATTGATGGGACCATAACAGTGGTTTCAGGAAGAGGCGAAAGTGCCGATTGGCTAAAAAACATAAAAGCTAATCCCGATGCGGTGCGGATAAAACATGGTTTCCATTCCTTCCAACCGCAAATCGAAATTATTACAGATGAAGAGGAAATACTGAAACTTACAAAATGGTATGTTACTAAGCACAAAAGAGTCGCGAAACTACTTTTTGGTTGGAATCCAAAATTAGATGACCCAGAAACTACAAATTTTTCAAAATTAACACAATTAATTGTGTTAATTAAGTTTCATCACAAAACTGAATAAATTTCAAATCTAAAATTATCTTAATGTTCATTAC
>JBHLPN010000348.1:0-3313 GCA_048939445.1 Promethearchaeota archaeon
CGCTTTCCTGTTCTTATTTCATCATAATCCACAATATCAGCTATAACCACGTTGTTTGTAATCATATATCCTGAAAATCCGATACCAATTAGGATAAATCCAATTATGGCAAGATTTAATGTCCATCCTATAAAAAAAGTTAGTAGAAAGCTCAATCCTGTCAATAAGAGTGTCAAAATAAAAGTTTTTTTGACACCATATTTACCAACTAATCTATTAAAAATCATTAAGAACACAAAAATCATAAGAAATACTATCATTAATGGAATCGTGGTAAGAAAACCAGTTAAAATTAAAACGTATTGGACGTAATAGAAAATTGCTGTTGTGAGGATTGTTTGGGCTACAGTGAAAGAAAACGTGGACACTTCAAAAATTAAAAATGGAGAGTTTTTAAAAGTTTCTTTTATTCCCTTGATGATTGGAAGTGTTTCTTCCATTTGTGTATACTTGTTCTCTTTTAAGTAAAAACTACTTATGAATAATAGTATACCAGAGAGAATACCAACAAAAATCATTACAATCAGAAAAATTGTTGTAGCATCAGGAGATGGATTTCCAATTAGCAACACCATAGGTAATATAAATGCAATCATATTTGCGATAGAAGATAATGTGCTTCCATATACCATTAAATTAGCTCTATCTTTTGCATTTATCGCCATTTCTGCGGGAAGGGTATAATTTATGAGACCTAATATCGTAAACAATGTATCAAAAGCAAAAAGAACAAAAATTAAATTGTAAAAGAGAGCATCCTGATTATTTACATCAACAAATGGAATCCAACATAAAATAAACATTATTCCATAAATTGGAGCCCCAAAGCGAATATATGGGATTCTCCTACCATACTTTTCTGATTTAGTATGGTCTTCTATGAATCCAAATAATGGATCATTAATTGCGTTCCAAAATGAAAATATTAACCAAGCGAGACCAATCGCTTCAGGTTTTAATCCTAAGACCGTATTATAAAAAAAAGTTATTGCTGAAAAGGTTATTTGAGAAGGTAAGCTAATACCTGCCCCAAGACCCCCATATGCTAATTTCGATTTCAAGGGTAATTTTTCAGTTAGCATTATTTCATCACACTAATTATCGAACTATAGGTATAATTAGATCATCAGCTTATAAAAAGCTAAAACTAAATATCGGAAATATTCAAATCATTTCCAAACTTTATAAAATATAATTATAACTTTTTTTTTTGGCAATTTGGACAATAAAATCCATGCCTTCCAGAAATTTCAATACGTTCTATTTCATAATCACAAATTGGACAACGTTCTTCTTTCTTACGATGAGGAATCAGAAAATGGTTAGGATAAGTACTTAGATCTCCTTTTTTCTCAATACCAAATTGTAATACTTCTTTAATATTAGTAAAAAGCTCCCCAACTTTACTTTCCTCAAGCTTATCTAATTTAGTTAAAGGGTATATTTTAGATTTAAACAGAATTTCATCAGAATAAATATTCCCAATACCAGCAACAAAACTTTGATTTAATAGAGCATTCTTAATAATAGCACTTCTTCTTTTTAATGCTCCCTTAAATTGCTCAAGATTCATTTTAAACGCATCTGGTCCTAATCTTTTCTTTTCAATAAAATCTTCAATAGATTCAGCAATATCGAGTCTTCCAAACATTCTACGAGAAATATAAGCTAAATTAAAACCATTATTAAAATGAAATATTACTTTACTAAATTTAGGATCAACATCCTTTTTATTATAATATTCTAAGTCTCCAGTCATACCAAAATGCATAATTAGATATCGTTGTCCAATATTAACTAAAAGGTATTTACCATGTCGTGTGGATGATTTAAATTTATGATTTATTATTGACTTTTTCAGATAAGACTCATCAACATCCAAAACTCTAATATCAATAATTTTAATTGATTTAACAGTTTGGTTTAATGATGTTTTATCTAAATAACGTTTGTATGTCTCCACTTCTGGAAGTTCTGGCAATATACTATATTTAATTATTAATTAACTTTAAATTTAATTACTCTATATTATTTTGAGAATAAAAAGTCACAATTTTATATCTGATATGGAGTTACGAGGAAATTAGTTGAACTTATAGTTATTATTTCGACTTATAATAGATAAGTTACTCAATATGGACAACTTAAATCACTACCCAACCAATCTCCTGTTAGGCCGTAAGCTGTAAGACGACAACCTCCACATAATCCATTCATAGAACATCGTGCACATTTTCCAGTAACCTTTTTACGATTTCTTATTCGATTTAAGATTGGATGTTTAGTCCAAATATTATGCAAACCCTTTTTCAAAATGTTTCCTAGTTTAATATGACCTGCCGGAGCACATGGAATTATAAATCCATCACAATCTAATCCACAGTAGAATAACCCCGTTGCACATCCACTAAAAATTCTATTAAAATGGTGAAGTAATTCTGCTGTATTACCTTGAAATAAATTCTGGTACTTCGCTTCATTACCTGTTATAATTTCACAGAGGGGATAATAGTTTCCTTGGCTTAAATCATAGCAAGTCTTACTGAAATATGGCATACCTCTTCCTAGAACTTCTAATGGAAAATGATTATTAATATTTTCAATAAATTTTTCAGCCATAAACCTCATGACTTTCCGCTTATTTTTCTTGCTTATATCATGTTCCATGTAATATTGGCCTCTGCCAACGGGCAAAATACGTGACACATAATATCTTGTAATTCCTAAATCTTTTACATACTCATATATTTGAGGAATTTCTTCATAATTAAAATCTGCTAATGTAGTATTAATAATTAGATCATCGAATTTTCCAAATTCTACCGCATTATTAATCCCATCAATAGCCATATTCAACGCTCCATGTATATTTCTTAATGAATCATGTTTTTCAGGATTTAAACTATCTAAACTTATTGAAACATCACGTACTCCTACATCATATATCTTTTGACACATATCTTTAGTCAACAAAGTAGCGTTTGTAGATAAAGAGGGATAAATACCACTTTTTTGAGTATAATTTACAACTTCAAGTAAATCATCTCTAGTTAATGGTTCACCACCGCAAAAATTCACTGTAACGACATCATTATTAGCTAAGATGTCAATGACAGCTTTAGCTTCTTCAGTTGAAAGCTCGTTTTTCGATTGTTGATTAAATGAAGAATCTGAAAAGCAATGGGAGCATTTTAAATTACATTTTTTAGTATAGTTCCAAACCACACTCAATGGTGCTCCTGTTACAAATGGTATTCTAAAACCGAAATATGCGAATCCCTTAAAGACATTTTTTAATACTTTTCGAAATGTT
>JBHLPN010000084.1:0-10585 GCA_048939445.1 Promethearchaeota archaeon
ATATAAGGATTTTGAATTTTGATTAATTTAAACGACTGTTTCAGCTTTTGTTTCAATTTAATACCATATTTAATTTTTAGTTTCAAATTGAAACTTTTCTAAAATAGTATTACACACACACTAAAATGATTGATGTTAAAAATTTCCACAGCCATCACATTTACCGTCTAAATAAGCTTCACATTCTTTACAAATGTTCCCACAATCAGCTTCTCGACTTCTTTTGCTAAAAAGGTTTAGGGGGAGATATTCTGGAACATTTAAATTAGAAATAAATAAGATTTCAGAATGCAATATTCCTTCTTTATTAGTCGGTCCACAGTAGTTAATATATCTATGAAGAATATCTATACTTTGGCTTATTATTCCCATAATTAAGTTATATCGTCCTGTAATTTGAGCTAGTAAAAAGACTCTAGGGCAATTGGAATATGCACTAATAATCTTTTTTACTTCATCATAATTTTTCATTTCGATAAGAATTAAGCACGCTTTATAGTTTAGGGCGTTGATATTGATGTTCCCTTGAACTTTTAGTATTCCAGAATCTTCCATTTTTACGATTCTCTTTCGAACACCGGCATGACTCATAATATCCTTATTAGATTTAAACACCTTCTCGCCAATATTAATTAAACTTTCACGACCTTTTTCATATAAAGCATTAATGATTTGCTTATCTATGTTATCTAATCCCATAATATGAATACAAGAATACTTACCATAAAAAGATACAATAATAGAAATTTCAAAAAATAAAAATTCTTCTTTACATTCTAATTAAGTTAAAAAATCAAAATTACTTAAAAATCAAAATTCTTCGAATTATTCTTTGTTTTTTTCGATATATAATGGGACCAATAATTACTGATAATAAAAATAATTTTTGTGTCTTATAAGAGAGATTCAATTTCATAATTAATTTCAATTCTATAGAATTATCATTTTAAAAATTAATGTAATTTTTGCATTTAATATTATATATGATATATTAACAAATATTATCTAAAAGGAAATTAAATTATTCAATCCTTTAAAAGAGTCCGCCCTTAGTTAAAATTTATAAGAGATTAATTCTCTCCTCATTTTGTCATATCAGAATGTATTTGTTTCCTTTTTCCCTTTTTCTTATCTTACAAGATTAGAATAAAACGTTTAAAGTTCTAATTTATTGAATAATGATCTGGCTCTGGATGCACTTTATTGACAAATGTAAAGTCAAAAATATCTTCTATATTGAGGTTTTTTTCTATGTATCCTAAGGTATGAAGAGTTTTTACGAATTTCATTGTTGCCTTTATATATCCCTCTGAGAGGGATATGCAATACTTTGGTGATATTTTTAAAACAGCTTCCGTGTAACTATTATCAATTATTTTAAATGATTTAACTATTTTCTCTGCTGCTATAGATGGTGAATCTCTCAGTAGATTGGATGCATTTTTATGATGGGTGAGAAATTTTAAGATTAGTTGAGGATCGTTTTGAATAAGCTTTTTATGAACAAATATTCCATAACTAGGGTTATTTGGCCACAGCTCTTTAGCTTCAATAATTAAATGGGATTCTAAAATTGTTGATGTAAAAACGACTAAAGCAGGAGTTCCTACACCTGCCTCTAAAACGCCTTCTCTCATATCCATAGCTATGAATTCTGCTTGCTCATAATTTTTAATTTCAATTTCCTCGATTAAGTTGTATTTCTCTAAATAATAATTTAAAATAACATCATGAATGGACCCTTTACTCGGAACACCTATTGCTTTTCCTTTAAATTGAGAAAAAACCCTATTTAAATCATTATCTAATTGCTTCTGTGTGTGGTATAATTTTTTAGCAACTACAACTGTTCCTTCAACATGTCCTCCAGCAACACACGTGATTGGGACACTTTCAGCGATTCCTATAATAGCAGGAGGTAAACCCATATAACCTATATCTAATTTATTTTCCTTGAATGCTTTAACCATAGCAGGTCCAGTTCCAAATAGAACCCAATTTATGTCTACTTTTAAATCCTTTCTTAAATCTTCAGATTCCATCAAAACATAATTAGTATGATATGCAGTTGAAAGGTGTCCTATATTTAATTTATTTTTTTTAATGTAAATCACCTATTTGGGTTTCTGATTTTCTGCAAAAATTGCACTAATATTTAACTATTATAATCCAAATAAATAAATGCTATATTTTTATTGAAATAATAAATACTTGTTTGAATTGAAATTAAAACCCCAATGATTTTTGCAGTGATAAACATAAAAATCCTATTCTTTTCTTTATTGGCAGATAAATTTGGTAAAGATGAAATTATTTTGAATTTTAAAAATGTTATAACTTTAAGGAATTTATTGAATAAATTAAGCTCTTTACTAGGAAGAGAATTTGAAGAAACTAATATTATATCCGAAGGTAGATTAAATAAATACATAATTCTGGGGTTAAATGGAAAAGATATTCGTAAATTTGATGGTTTGGATACCATTATTAAAGATGGCGATGAACTTTCTTTTCTACCAGCTATTGCTGGGGGATAATGAGACTTTTTTTTTATAATTAGATGAAAAAATTGCACTTAATTTTTTATTTCACTAAATTGATTTCTCCATGATAAAATATCTAGAAATTATAGAAGAAAATGGAAGATTTTTTAAACTGTTTAAATTGCGGTAAGGCTTTAGGGGATAAAGAAAGAAATCATTATAATTTTTGTGCTGAATGTATTTTAAAATTAGACTTTCGATTAGAAGAACTTAATCGTGAGGAGATAGACCAAAATTTACAAAAAATATTGAATTTCTTTATATCTGATGTTAGTGCTGCATTTAATAAGGATCCTGCTGCTCAATCTCTCCTAGAAGTATTAACAAGCTATCCTGGAATCAAAGCTATTCTATTGCATCGTATAGCTCATTTCTTCTGGAAGATTAAAATGCCATTTGTACCAAGGTATCTTTCAGAAATTACTAGAGAACTTACTGGGATAGAAATTCATCCTGGTGCTGAAATAGGAAAGGATTTTTTTATTGATCATGGAGGGGGAGTAGTGATTGGGGAAACAGCAAAGATTGGGGATAATGTAACGATTTATCAGGGAGTAGTCCTTGGAGGGTCAATGACAGACCCAGTTAAAAGACACCCAACATTAGGCAACAATATAGTTGTTGGTACAGGTGCGAAATTACTAGGACCAATAAGAATTGGAGATAATGTGAAAATTGGAGCGAACTCTGTGGTTGTTAGGGACGTGCCACCAAATTCGGTAGTAGTTGGCGTTCCTGGAAAAGTTGTATCTCAAGAGGGAAAAAAGATCAAAATGATTGATTTATCTCATGGAGATTTGCCTGATCCCTTAGCAATAACGCTTTCTAAAATAACTCAAAGAATTGGATTTATAGAAAATAAATTAAAAATTGAGTCTAATAAAAAAGAGAATGATATAGAAATTTTTTATGGTGTTGATGGGCATGGTATTTAGAATTTCACACTAAAAATAAAGGAGGTAAAAGATTTGGGAAGAATATTTAATAATATTATTGAAACGATAGGAAACACGCCTTTAGTAAGACTTAATAGAATTACTGAGGGAATGGAACCAAATATTTTTGTTAAAATTGAAGCCTTTAATCCTGGTGCAAGTGTTAAAGACAGAATTTGTATGTCCATGATTGATGCAGCTGAAGAGGCTAAAATTATTGATCATAATACTACAATTGTAGAACCAACTTCAGGAAATACAGGTATTGGTTTAGCATTAGTTTGTGCAGCTAAAGGTTATAAATTGATCCTTACAATGCCAGATAGTATGTCAATTGAAAGAAGAAAAATATTGAACGCATTTGGTGCTGAGCTAATTTTGACTCCCGCAGAACAAGGTATGAAAGGAGCCATTGAAAAAGCAGAAGAATTAGCTAAAGAAAATAATAGAGTGTTTATTCCTCAACAATTCAAAAATATGGCTAATCCAGAAATTCATCGTAAAACCACTGCAAAAGAAATTATAAGGGATTTAGACGGTAAAATTAATGGTTTTGTTTCAGGAATTGGAACTGGAGGTACAATAACTGGTGTAGGGGAAATTCTAAGACAAAAAATTGGTAAAGATGTGAAAATTTATGCTGTTGAACCAAAAGATTCTCCAGTTTTATCAGGAGGGAGTCCCGGTAAGCACAAGATACAAGGTATTGGAGCGGGTTTTGTACCTGATGTTTTAAACACAGGTATTTATAATGAGGTTATACAAGTTGAATATGATGATGCAGTAGAAACTACAAGAAAATTAGCAAAACTTGAAGGAATCTTTGTTGGAGTTTCTGCTGGGGCAGCTACATGGGCCGGAATTTATAAAGTTGCACCAAATTTCAAAGAGGGAGAAAATATTGTTATTATACTACCGGATACAGGTGAACGTTATCTGTCAACAGATCTTTTTCAGAAGTAATTATATTAAGATTACATAAATGCAAAATTATAAGATATATCAAAAAATCTATAACTTTTTTAACACTAATTCATAAATTTCTTCATTTGCATTTATTTCTCTTACTTCTATTAATTCTGCCAAACTTTGTCGTTTACAATTTTCAGGAACATTTTTAATAGCAGGAAGAAAATTCAATTCAACTTCTAATATATCACCTTTATTTAACTCTTCAAGTGCTAGCTTAGTATGTACAAAAGTCATAGGGCATATATGACCCTTAATATCTATTTTTTTTATAATTTTATCCTTCTGATTTGCTAAATTTTTTATTGACATACATCCTCAATCCTATAATTGTAATTTTCAACTAATTCTATAGCGTTTTCTCCGCATGCTATACAGTTTTCATCTCTATAAATATCTATAAAGTTAAAGTTGTTGCGTAATAGATCCACATACATAATTTTGTTTGTAATTAAATTACCAATATTTAAAATACATTTAATTGCTTCATTTGCTTCTATGCAACCAAGAATCCCTGGTATCAATCCTATAACTCCTGCTTGGGAACAGGACATTCCAGTGGAAGAATCAATAACATCACCAAAAAGACATCGATAACAAGCAGTTTTATCTTCAGGAACTACAGTCATTATCTGGCCATGAAATCTTAGAACTCCTGCTATGGTAAATGGTATATTTAGATTAACACATGCGTCATTAACTAGCATCTTGGTGGGGAAATTATCAGAACCTTCAATAACAAAATCAGAGTTTTTTAGAATTTCTTTTACATTATCAGGCTTTAGCTTTTCAGTAATAATTTCAATTTTACAATCTGAATTTAACATGTTTAGTTTTTCAATAGCACTCTCTGTTTTCTTTCTATCAATATCCTTTGTGAAATGTAGGATCTGTCTATGTAAATTAGATGGTTCAACTGAATCATAGTCAATCATTTTTAAATTGCCAATTCCTGCTGCTACAAGGTAATATGCAACTGGTGATCCAAGAGCTCCTAATCCGATTAAAGTTATCTTTGAATTCAATAATTTTTTTTGTCCAATTCCTCCAATTTCCTTAAGGACAATTTGACGAGAATATCTATTAATCTGTTCTTCTGTTAAATTCATCTTCTTCTATTCACATGATAAAGCCTAAGATATTAAAACTTTAAACTTATATAAAATAAAATGCAAAAATTGCATTTAGATATTAAAACCATTATTAAAAATAATAAAAGATATTGGATTTCATTTCCTTTTTATCTTTTTTTTAAATATCGAAATTTTAATTGCTAATAATAAAAGAAATTTAAGGTTAGATATCTAAATTATAAATAATTTGAATTAAAAATTTTTGAGTTGGAAAACATGGAAAAAGAATATCAATTTATTAGTGTTGAGAGAAAAGGTAAAATTTCTATAATTAAGTTTAATCGCCCTGAAAAGAAAAATGCTCTAAGTGAAGCCATGCGAGCTGAGATAATTGATGCTTTGAACTCACTGAAGGATGAAAAAAGAATAAAGACTGTAATATTTTATGGTGGAGAAGAATTTTTTTCTGCTGGGTTTGATAGAGATGAAGTACAAGCAGTTGTACAAGGAAAAGGGAATTACCAACAATTTCTCGAATCCAATCATCTTTTTCATCAAACTATATTCGAATTTCCCAAATTACTAATTGCTGCTGTCAATGGCTATGCTTTAGCGGGAGCTTTTGACCTGACTGTTATTTGTCATCTTCGGGTTGCTTCAAAAGGAGCTCTTTTCGGTCACCCTGAGATAAGATTTGGTGCGTGCCCTCTTTTCTTTCCCTATATGACTCTTGTAGGACGGGGTAAAGCTTTAGAAATCGCATTGAATACAGGAACTAAGGAAACCTTTCTCACAGCTGAGGAAGCATATCGGTTGAATATTATTAATGTATTAGTTGAGAAAGGAGAAGTCTTAAATGAAGCAATTAATCTGGCAAAACAAATTACTCAATCACCTGAGTATGTTGTTAAGCAATTACTACACGTAAACAACATCTTTTTTGATCAAGTTAAAACCTTTGATACCGAAATTGAAACCATCCTAAAAAGTATGAGAAAACTTTTAGGGATTTAAATTAATTTTTTTACAATTCTATCTTAAAATTACGTAAAATATATTATTTTTCTAAAATAAATGATATAAAAGTAGGAATAATTAGAGATGAAAATTCTATTAAAGCAGCAGTTATTGAAGATATTCAGAAAATAGTATATAAGGAAGATTATCCTAAACCCATTCCAGGCCCAGATGAAGCCTTGGTCAAAGTTCATTATTGTGGAATATGTGGAAGTGATATTACAAATTTCAAGTATAAAATGTATAATTTTCCTTTGATTATGGGGCATGAGATCACAGGTACAGTTGAAGAAATTGGAGAAAATATTTCAAATGTAAATGTGGGAGATAGAGTTATCTGTGTGAATGTATCACTTGATGTCAGTCAGGGACAATTAAAAGGAATGGGTATGTTTCAAAATGGGGGATTTGCTGAATATGTTATAGTTCCTAAAATCTTTCTTTTTCCAATACCTGAGAATGTTTCGATTAGAGATGCTGTAATGGTAGAAACATTTGCATTAATGATGAGAGCTTTCAAATTATCGAGAATTGAGAAAAATGAAAATATAATCATTATTGGAGGGGGAAATGTGGGATTATCAGCTCTTAAAGCATTACTATCTGAAAAGGAACCTAATTACGTAGTTGTTGTTGAGCCTAATGAATTTTTAAGAGAAAAAGCTATAGAAATGGGGGCTACAGATGCTGTTGGCACAAGTAGGGTTAAGGTAAAAAAGGTTACTAAAAAACTTGGAGCTCCGAGTTTCATTTTTGATTGTGTAGGAAATGAGGAAACAATATCTAATGCTATCTATTTCATTAAAAAAGGTGGGACTATCTTATTAGAAGGAATACATAAAGGAAGCATAACATTCCCTCTCTTTATGCTAAATTCTAAAGAAGTCAACTTAAAAGGATGTCTAGGCCATGATCGAGATGACATTCTAGAAGCTATCGATTTGTTTGCTAAAGACAAAGTTGATGCTAATGAATTTATTTCTGAAGTGATACATTTAGAAGATATGCAGAAAACTTTCGAAAGATATCTTGATTCTAAAGAAAGAAATTTTGTTAAAATCATAGTTGAGATTTAATAATTGATACTTTTAACTTTTTTTTTAATTAATTTACGGGAAATTTTATGAAAAAACAACCAAATATTATACTATTTATAACTCATGATCAAGGCCAGTTTCTTGGATGTTACAATTCACCACAAACTCCTAATTCCCTTAATACTCCGAATCTCGATAAACTTGCTGAAAATGGGGTAAGGTTTACAAATCATTTTTGCACTGCACCTCAATGTAGCCCAAGTCGAGGCGGAATCCAGACTTCTTTATATCCTCATCAAAACGGGCTTATGGGACTTGTGGATAGAGGATGGACATTACCAGAGAGAAATAAGACTCTTCCAATGTATTTAAAAGAACAAGGGTATACAACTCATTTAATTGGATTTCAGCATGAAGCTTTTAATGCTTATACTTTAGGATATGATACAATTAGTAAACGACGACCTGAACTATTATATACCTGTAAAAAGTTGAAAAAGAGCTATGAAGGATTTTTTGAGACTCATCGGGATGATGATAAACATTTTTATTTATGTATTGGAGATATAAACGTGCATAGACCTTTTGGAATAGGGGGAGAACCTGTAGATCCAAAGGGAGTTGTAATTCCTCCATATTTACCTGATAAGGAGATTGTAAGGGAAGATTTATCTCAATTTTATGGAGCAATACAGGGAGTTGATGCTTGTATTGGAAACATACTAAAGAAATTAGAAGATCTTGGCTTAAGAGAAAATACTTTATTCATTTATACAACTGACCATGGAGAAGCTTATCCTAGAGCAAAATGCACACTTTATGATCCTGGTTTAAAGACCCTTCTTTTAATGTCTTGGCCGAGTTCAGATATACTCCAAAGAAATAAGGTTTATAATCAAATGGTTAGCAATATTGATTTATTACCTACGTTATTAGACTTAATTGGAGCTAAAATCCCAAAAAATATTGAAGGTAGGAGTTTTTTACCGCTTTTAAAGGGTGAGATTGATGTTTTCAGGAAAGAAATATATACTGAGAAGTCTTTTCATGAATATTATGACCCTATCCGAAGTATTAGAACTGAGGAGTTTAAATTCATTATTAATTTTGAAAAATCAGAAACTTTATATCAATTAGGTATGGATATGCAACAGGATGCGTTAGGTAAATATATGTTGAAGTTTATTAATAAACCTCGACCTAATGAAGAACTCTACGACCTTAAAAATGATCCTAACGAAATGTATAATTTAATTGATAATCCAAACTATAAAGATGTTGTGAAAAATTTAAAAGGTAAATTATATGAATGGATGAAACGAACAAATGATCCAATACTTAAAGGAAAAATTAAATACCTCCCCCAAGTACCACCAATGCGATTTTAAATATTCTATATGTTTTTAACTCTAAAAGAATTTTAAAGATATAACAACCTAATTAAAATTTCAACTTTAAATGTCATTTCAAGGAATAGAAGAAGCGTACAAAAGAATTGGTACTATTGTTAATAAGACTCCGGTTATGACTTCAAGGACATTAAATCTTCTCTTGAAAACAAATGTTTTTTTTAAATGTGAAAATTTTCAAAGAGTTGGAGCTTTTAAATTCCGGGGAGCTTATAATACTTTAAGTTTACTTTCAGAAAATCAAAAGAAAAAGGGGGTCATTACTCACTCAAGTGGCAATCATGCTCAAGCTATCGCCTTAGCAGCATCGTTATTAGGAATTAAGGCAACAATTGTCATGCCAAAGGGAGCACCTGTAAATAAAATTAATGCTACAAAAAGTTATGGTGCTCAAGTTGTATTTTGTGATAACACACTTGAATCAAGAACTTTAACTACTGAAAAAATAATAAGGGAGCAAAAATCATTACTAATCCATCCTTATGATAATGATGATATAATTAATGGACAAGGAACTGCAGCTTATGAATTAATTAAGGAAGTTGGGATATTAGATATTGTTATCACACCATTAGGTGGGGGAGGGTTATTAAGTGGAACTGCTCTTGCCATTAAGGCATTCAATTCAAATATTAATGTTATTGGAGTTGAACCCTCAATAGCAGATGATGCTCTCAGATCGCTTAAAGCAGGACATATCATACCAAGTAATTATCCAAATACTATAGCGGATGGTTTACGTACTTCTCTTTGTGAAAGAACGTTCAAAATAATTCGCAATTATGTTGATGATATAGTAACTGTTTCAGAAATTGAAATTATCAATGCTATGAAATTTCTCTGGGAACGTATGAAAATAATAGTAGAACCTTCTGGAGCAGTTCCATTAGCAGCTATATTATCAAAAAAAATTATTGTAGAGAATAAGAAGGTTGGAGTTATTTTAAGTGGTGGAAATATTGATGTAAAACCTTTTTTTCAATTATTAGAAAAGAGAATTGTATAGGTTATGTTAGACTCGCTAAATAAATTGTTTAAAAAAATAGAGCTTTCTTGGATTGATTCAGTTACAGATATTGATACATCTAATGAGTTTTATAATCTATTATCAATATTTCCTAATTTACAGAGAATTTTTCAAGATGCTCGAGAGAAAAATAAAGATGAATTTCAAAGAACAATCAGACATATATTTAGATCGTACAAAATTTTCTTCTTGATAAAAAGCGGAGAGTTCTCTCACGAGACTCTTTCAAAAGAAGCAATTACTGTAATTCAGGAAAAAGTATTGAATCAGCACTCTCAAAACGATTTAATCATACCAATAGTTTTAATGTATCACGATATTGGTAGATATATTGATAATAAAAAACACCCATATCATAGTTATCAACTTATTTCAAGCATGAAATTGCTTGAAACTTTTGAGTTTTCAAATATAGAGAAACTACTTATCAGAAAATTAATTCATTATCATTTACTAATTGCTACTATATATACTGGTGAATCTACTTTTTATGGGATATATTCATTGTTCAAAGATCCAGAATTTATTAATCTAATCTCAAATGAAAACATTATTGACAAATTCATCGATGTCTT
>JBHLPN010000349.1:0-3291 GCA_048939445.1 Promethearchaeota archaeon
AAGATTTATTAAAACAATTAGGATAAAAGATGATAAATTTATATTTGAAATTATGAATAAAACTGTTAAATTTAAACAAGCTATACTAAAAATCAAAGAGATTTAATATAATATATAAAGAGTATGGATTTATCTTATAATTGCAATAACTAACATATTATTTATTAAAAAATATTGTTAAATGAAAGGAGAAGTCAAAAAAACTAAAAGATGTCATTGATATGAATATAGCTTTAATTACTAATGAATTCTTTCCTACTCATGGAGGTGTTGCTCAACACTTAAATAGTTTGTGTAAATCATTTAAAAATTCAGGGGATAATCTATACATTTTCAACTGTTCATTTCAAAATAAAAATATATTTAATATTCTTGACAATAAAACATATTCAAAAATTGATATATTTAAATTTTTCAAGCATAAAGCCTTAATCCATTCATTATTATTCTCTATTCGGACCTTAACAAGCATAAAAAGAGTTTCAAGTATATTAAAATTAAAAATGATATTATATCTCTTTTCTAATACTGATCTCTTGATAAAGACAGCAAATAATGTAAATAGACTTATACCTTATTTTAAAAATTTAAAAATAGATTTAATTTTTGGAGGATCCACATTTGCTCCTGTATTACTTTTAATAGTCATACTATCTCAAAGGTTTAATAAAAAATTGGTAGCATTGACTCACGGGAACGATTACTTAACACGAAAACCATTTTATCTAAAAACTCCCTTTTTCAGATGTTTAGATAAATTAATTATAACTAGTCAAAGGAATAAATTTAATGTAAAAAAAATACATATCCTCCCCAATGATAAATTAAAAATAATCAATTTAGGATTAATTTTAAGAGATTATGAAGTACATGAATCAAAAGAAGAATTAAGAAAAAAATGGAATATTCCTCCTAAAACCTTTATTATATTAAGTGTTGGGAGACACGAACCACGCAAAAAATTTGATTTGGTGATTAGAGCTATCTTTGAAATTAAAAAAAGAATTCCTGACATTGAAATCAAATATTTTTTAATCGGGGATGGAATTACTACTTTACAATTGAAAGAGTTAACTAAAAAGTTAAATTTAGAAGAAGATGTTAAATTTATGGGAGAATGCAGTGAAGAGATAAGAAATGAATTCTATAAGCTATCGGATATATTTATTATGCCCTCGATTACAATAAAAAAAACTCGGTCGATAGAAGGTTTTGGTATCGTTTTTTTAGAAGCAAATTATTATAAATTACCTGTGATTGGTGCGTATTCTGGAGGAATTGTTGATGCTATTAAAAATGGTTATAATGGATTATTAGTAAAACCAAACAATTTAATTGATCTTGTAGAAAAAATAATCTATTTGTATGAAAATGAAGAAATTAGACTAAAAATGGGAGAATTGGGATATGAAAGAGTACTTAGACATTACAATTGGGATAATATTTCGAAAGAATATAAAACAGTTTTTAAAGAAGTCTTAAATCAAGATTCTTAAAATTAGTTAATGTTATTGGTTAATTTTTTTTTTAAGTTAAACTTTATTTTATTTCCTCTCTATCAAATTTCACCAAATAATTTAATAATTAAATTAAAAACAAATCTTATATTACTTAAAATCAAATTGTCCCTGTATAATACTAAAGATAAAAGGAAGAAGATAGCTAATTAAAGTCAGAAAAAAGATACAAAAGAACACATTTGGGAGAACTTTTATAAGGATTGTATCACCAGTTTAAGGGATGCTTTAAATTGATTAAAAATTAAGTTTTTTAGAATTTAGAAAATTATTAATTTGGTCTGTCAAAGATATCATGCAGTATCCTGAAAATTTAGTATTAAAAGTCAATGAATTTTATCATAATGTATTAGGAAAAGAATACGATAAAAAACATTTTCTAGCATTTGAAGTTGAATTTAACCGATGGAAAAATGTTGGTATAAATTATATTTCAAAGAGGAATGAAAAAATAAAGGTATTAGATATAGGTACTGGAACTGGTTTTGTTCCTCTTGTAATAGGAAGATATCTAAAATCTGAGGATATATTCATATGTTCAGATATTTCAGCAAATATGTTAGACATTTGTAGAAGAAAAGTATCTAAAAAAAAATTCAATTGCCATTTTGATTACATTAAACTAGATGGACAGAAAATTGATCTTGAATCTAATCAATTTGATTTTATTACTCTCAATTCAGTACTTCATCATATTCCAGACATCTTTCCGTTTTTTAGAGAAGTTAATCGATTATTAAAAATTGGTGGTATATTAATCATGGGACATGAACCAAATAAAAATTTTGTGAGAAATAGATTTTTATTTAATAATTATAGATTAACCTCACTTATTTTTCAAAGAAAACGGATTATTCCAACTATTTTAAGGAAGTTAGGGTTAAAATCTCTATCTGAAAAGTTAAATCTTAAATTTAAAACTCAAGATACCAGTTATGATATGATAATTGATAAGACAAACGATGAGCTTATCAAAAATAATGTAATTGAGAAGCCACTTTCAATGACTCAAATATGTGAAATCATAGATATTCATTCTCCAACTGCTGCAGGATATCATTTAGATAGGGGCATTGATATGTCAACGATGTTAACTAAACATTTAAAGAATTTTAAAATAGAACATTTAGATATATATCACCATTTAGGTAAAGCGTCAACAATTAACCGATTTACAATTTGGTATGATTCAATTTTAAAAAAAATATTTAAAGAACAAGGATCTACTTTCTTTATCATTTTAAAAAAAATTAAAAATAGTTAGGAAATCTTTAATAGTCTTTGAAATTAGCTTAACACTTTTTAAATAGGATTTCAATACCGTTTATAATAAAAGAAAATCTTGAAAGAATTGATTTAAAAAATATAAAACCTCATACTATATCTGTAATAAAATCTCTATTTTTTATTAAATATTCATCAGAAATTTCATAAATAGATTAAAAATATATCATTAATTAATTAATAATATAATTATGGCAGATCTTATACCTATAGAGGAATTATTAGAGGAAAATGTTCGAGTTAAAGAACTTGAAGAACAAGGATTTATTATTAAACCTGAATCAATTGAGGATTATTTAGTAGATTTCAATAATCGCAGTTCTGTTCAACCAAGTGAAAAATATTGGAAGAATAAAAGAGTTTTAATTACAGGTATAAGTGGTTTTGCAGGAAGCCATTTAGCTGAACAATTATTGGATCTAGGTTGTGAAGTACATGGGACAATTCGTAGACACGCTGTTCCAATGCATGAAAATATTGAACATTTAAG
>JBHLPN010000350.1:0-3265 GCA_048939445.1 Promethearchaeota archaeon
TATTACCACCACTTCGTGGGCTACCAACAAATCCTAAAACTTGAATTTCTGGAGGTTTTACCATAAGTATAATAGAATTTTAATATTCAATATTGCAATTATAAATAATTTTCTTTTATCAACTTTATTTAAAGAAATAAATAGATATGAAATAATCAAAAAAAAAAAAAAAGATATTTAATTAGATTTTTAAATATAATCTCAACTTAATCATATCTTTTATAGGTGAAGATTAACCAGACAAATCCTACAACTCCAACAATAGTAGCAACAATTATTAAATAATTGGGCCAATATGCAGCATCAAAAGTTCCTCCTATCCATCCAATCATTGTCATAATACCCGATGCTGCCATTATGCTGAGTACAACCAATCCAATTCCCATTGCATATTCCTCTTCTCTAAACATTCCAATACCAGCAACTAAACACCAGAATCCTAAGAGTATTGCAATAGTACCTTGTCCACCAAAAATAGAAAGTATAGCAGGATCAACTACCCATACCGGATAAATTATGCCCGCCCAAGCTAAAAAATCCATGACTGCTTTGAAGATAAAGAGAAGCCCGATAATGATCATCAGAATGTTTAATAATTCATTTGAATCTTTCTTTTTGCTTTCACTCATTTTAAATTCAACCTTTTAAGTTTTTAAGATAAAATTAAAGGTTAAAGATTAAGATACAATCCTCTAATATAAACTTAATTTAATTCATTTATGACCGAAAAAAACATAAATCTAAATTACTTATTTATCGTATTTATAATTTTAAGAATATAGGGAAATCATAATGCAGAATATTAAATTTTTTTATGAAAAAGTAAATGGGAGTTATTTCTTTTTTATTGGAGTTGCGATTAGTATGATTTCAATTATTATATCAATTGCGTTATATATCACTGGGGGAGCTCCATTTAGTATTTTAACTAATTTTGTAAGTGATTTAGGAGCAACAACAGCTCCAAATAATGCGTTTATTGCTTTTAACACAGGTTTGATACTAAATAGCATTCTTTCACCATTTGGTGCCCTATTTTTATTTATATATTTCAAGAATAAGGATATAGAGCAAAAAGGGATAATTCAATTTTGGTTTTTGGCGAATCTTATTACTTCCCTAACAACTTTCTTGGTGGGTTTATTTCCCGAAGATACACTATTAGGACCTCATGCTGTTGCTGCAATTATAACTTTTTTATTTGGGATGATCTCGTACTGTATTTATGGCATTATTATTATACTTATTGATAGCATTGCTAAGTATCATTCTATACCGGGATTTGCCCTAGCAGCAATTAATATTGTTTTTATGCTGTTATGGGTTTCTAATGTTCATATATCTGTAATTACGTTATTTGAATGGCTTGTGTTATTTGGAGGCTGGGGATTTGGTATATATCTTGGAATTTTTGCGTTTAACGCTAAACGGTCTAATTTTCATAATTAATCTAAAAATAATTTAATGGAGTTTTAAAAGTTTATATTAAAAAGATAAGCGTTCCCAGCTTTTTTAACAACTTTTAGTAAATTCATTTTTCTAAGGGAATAAGTCATCTTTCGAGCTAGTTTAATTGAAATATTTAAAGAATTAACAAGATTTTGATTTGAAAAGGGGATTTTAAGCTCTTTTGGAAGAAATTCTAAAAATTGCTTAGGACTTGAGAAAATTTTATGATTTAAAATTCTTAATAATTTACGGTCATGGATACTCCAACCCTTTCTTTTCCAACTCCCAAGACCATCATTTATTCTAATTTCTTCTGCTTGAATTAGTATGACCTCTATTATTAAATTTGGATTGGAGATTAAATCAGAAATGTATATTAGTTCTCTGAATACATTTAGAAGCGAACCGTGTTTTGGTGATAATCTCTTTCTGAGTATTTTTTTACATGTAGAATCTAAATTAATTATCCACTTATCTTGGATTATAGGGTATATTAAAAGAACTCTATAATTCTGAATAAGGTTCTCAAGCTTTTTTCTAATTGTTGAAAAGTTTTGCGTTTGAATCTCTATTAATAGCTTATCACGAACAATATCAATCACATATCTATCAACTGATTTTTCAATTTTATCTCCAGCTTCTTTATAGATTTGTTTTAAAGTAGCATGTATTGAGCTTTCTCTTAGTGTTCCAATCATTATTGAATAGAAATTAAACTAAAATTATATAATAAAATATTATTAAGAAAATACTCAGTACTAGTTAGAACTACATGATTTAATCTTCTTGGAGAAGAAGGTTCTAAAATGGTTTCTTAGATTATTCTATCTATTATATAAAATTCTTCTTCATTTAATTAGTTCATATTGTATCGTTGTTTTTCTTCCACGTTCTGCATAATAAAATTCAGATTTTGAAGGATTTAACTTGTTTTTTAAGATTTTTATGACTTTTAATCCTTTAGATCGTTCATCACAAATAAAAATATCAATACTAAGATAACCATGTTCTGGCCATGTATGAATTGTTGCATGACTAGTTTTCAATATTGCAATAGCACTGTATCCATAAGGCTGGTAGTTATGATAATAAATGTCAAGAATAGTTAAATCTGCAGAAATAAGAGAATCTAAAAATATTTTCTGAATTTTTTCATTATCTAATAATAAGGTTTGCTTTTCAAAGTGCATTTCTCCAACAAAATGATATCCAATAGGTCGAAATGGATAATCAATTATAGATCTTACTTCAGAAGTGTATATGGGATGTGAAGAAAAGTTTAGATTGTACTTATTATTCGGATTTATTACTGATTGTAGATAATATAGATGACTGAATTTCCCAATTATACTAGCACCTTTATAATGATTGAAATCAGGAAGCATCTCGTTAATAATAAATCCATGATCTAATATTGATAACTGTAATTTTTGCATTTCTTCTGGAGGTTTATTTCCAAAACTAAGCAGACATTTCTTGCCAATAAGAGGGTAAACTTTATCATTAATTTTAATATTTGATTTTATAACTTGGCTAGCTCTTTTTAAAAATAATCTTAGGCCTTCATTAGTATAAGGAGGATCCATTACAACTACATCGTATTTATTCATAATTGTCTTTGGACATGATTCTCTTAAATCATGATTTAAAACATTGAAATTCTTGAAATTGAGTTTTTCGACAGATTGAGAAATAAATTCTAAAACTCTATTATCTATATCCACTACAGAAATTTCCTCAGCTAATTGAGTCATTCCTAAAGCTAATGATATAACATCGTCATCCCCTAGAAAAATGATTTTTCTTCCTTCTACAT
>JBHLPN010000085.1:0-7690 GCA_048939445.1 Promethearchaeota archaeon
TATTGGGTTGAATTTAAGAAGAATCATCCTGAGGTGACAATATTAGGAGCGAATATAGATGTAAGTAGGGAATTACTTAATGGTACTCCACGTGATGTTGAAAAGATAGTAAAAGAAAACATCAAGAAATTAGCTCCTGGAGGAAGATATGCTGTGAGCCCTATTTGTTGCTTACCTTGGGGCGTCTCATTAAATAATATTATGACAATCCCAAAAGCGATAAAAAAATGGGGTACATATCCCCTCAATTTTGAAAGTTAAATTCAGCATCCAATTTCAATGAAAATTTCATAGGAAAAATCCTCAACCCTATTAGAATCTAATGGATTCGTTTGAATACCCAAGCAATGAAAAAAATAAGCATTCCTTCCAATGATCATCATGACTTGATATCTAATAATTAACGATTGTCACTAAGACACTTACTATAATAATAATAATAAAAAAAACACAGCAAATAATTCGTCGTAGCGCATAATTCGGTGCTTTTATTTTATTATAATTACTTAAAATTTCAAATAGCTTTTCTCTATTTTCCATTTCCTCTATTTCCCATATTTTTACAATACCAGGATGCTTACCACTCATCACTTCAAAGGCTATACCATTACGAGTTTTTCTTAATTTACCAATATTTATGATTGGAACTTCATATCCATCAGAAGGTAAATCACTTCTGATTTTGTCTCTTTTGGAATGCCCTGACAAAGGTGATATAACTAAATCCAATCCACTTCCAGTCCCAAAGCGCCCCCCTTTTACTTTAGTCTCACCCTGTGCAATGATTCTACTATTAGTAATAAAAATCTTTCCAGAATGCATTGAAACTTGAACTGGGTCTCTCCAAAAAGGTCTTACTAACCGACCTGAAGGTGTCATCTTTAGAATTACATTTCTTAATTTCCCATGACAATCAAAAAGGATTTTTTCTCCTTCCTTTAGATTTAGTTCATTCACTTTTCTTTTCCTTTTACTGTAATGAGCTTAAAAACTAATTTAATAAATGTGTTCTTAAATTCTTATTCAAATCATTATACGTATTTTGTTTTATCTGGTTATAAAGTTCATTCTGAAAGTTACCGGTAAAAGCTATGAAAATAGTAGTAATAAAAGAATTTTACAACTTTTTTATTTTAATTTATCTAATAGCTTTAAATTCAATATTTTTTTAGATTTTCGCTTATTGGAAAGGTAAATTCAGCGTTTGATTTCAATGAAAATTCTTCTGAAAGATTTTTAATGCGAAGTAAATTTTTTGTATAAAGATTTAAAAAAAGAGGACTATAAATTAGAATTTTTTCATTACCCTTTCTGAATTCCATCCCATCTTTTCTTTAAATTATCATCCATAAACACGAGAATTCACTTAAATTTAAGGTATCTATATCCTTTATCTTCAAGAATTTTAGATAATAAAACTCTAAATACTAATTCTACTTTCTCTCCTGTTTTTGATGAACATTCAATATATTTATGGAAATTATATGATTTCATTATGTCTAAGACATCATCTTTTTTACAAACTCTTTGTTCTTCAAGGTCTTTTTTACCACCAACTATTATGAGAGGAACATATCTAACTGTCTTCCCAAATTCTGGAAGCCAATCATTTAAAGCAAGTAAACTTTCATAATTAGTAATATCAAACATAAAAATTCCTCCAGTTGCACCTCGAGCATAAGATGATATCAGGAATTTAAACCTCTTTTGGCCTCCAAAATCCCATACTTGAAGTGTTATTTTTCCATTCTCTAGCTCTAAGTCTTTAATAAGTATTGTTGCCCCAAGAGTCGCTTGTATATTTTCATGAAATTTATTTGTGACATAACGATCTACCAATGATGTCTTTCCAACACTTTTATCCCCGAAAATACAAATCTTGTATGTTAATTCTAGTCTTCCTTGTCTAGTTCCTTTCATTTTTAAATAACTGTTACTTTTTTTATTTTATTAATGATCTAATTTACCTTCCCAAAGTCGAATTTGAAGCATTAATATGAAGATTTAAAAGGTATATCTTTTTAAAATACCCTATTCTCTAGGTTATTATCTGGTATTAAGTATAAATATAGGTTTAGTCCTTAAAAGTTTTAGTAAATTCAAAATCCTACGCATTTCCTAAAAAAATATATGAACCATTAGAGGAATATGCCGATAAATGTCATGTATGTTATAGCGCACAGAAATTTCTACGACTTTATTATCCAAATATACTTGAACCTTCAAATGGGACTAATTTTAAGTTTTTTTTTCCCACTAAAATTTATGGGAAGGTAAATTCAGAGTCTGATTTCGATAAAAATTTCATTGAAAAAATGAGATGAAAAAACAGAGAGTGTTCTTCGAAATTTTACTTTTTAGAATTAGGAAATTTAAGAATAAAACAATATAAATAGCTTATAAAGATAGCCTGATTATTGCTTTCTCAATGCCTTTTCAATATTATCTAATTCTTTTTCTAATTCCTTTTTCCTTTCTTCAAGTACGTTCTCTCGTTCTATTAGTTCTTCCTTACTTGGTGTCGTTAAATATTCTCCTTTTTCATGAGCGGATTGCGAATTTTTCAGTTCTTTTAAAACATCACGTCTATTCATCTTTTTAAATTGTGGATCTGTTTTATTAGGATAGATTGATCGATTAATTTCAGCAATCCTTCTCCTTACTGCAGACCTAATAAACTCAGACTTAGTTTGTAGTTGTAAGTGTGAATATCTATCTATTTTTTTGTATAGCCTTTCGGATACCATAATTTTAATAAATTTCTCTTTTTTTTCATCCTTCATTTTAAACACCCACTATTGATATAATTATGATCATTATGATCATTATGATCAATTTTCTATTTAAATCTATTTAAACATAAAAGTAAATTTCCTGTGAAATTGGGTTGGAAAGGTAAATTCAGAGTCTGATTTCAATGAAAATTCCCTTGAATTATTATATTAAAATAATGTTAAAAACCTAGAGAGAGATATCAATTATTTAACCATTCAAGTTCTCCGTTCAGTGATTTGATTCAACTCTCGGGTGTTAATCTCTTATCATTTTCTAATTTTTATTTAACATTAAAGGATAAAAGTGTATTTATCTTAAATGTTAATTATAGAGAGGATTTTTCCAATAGTTTGGAAATGGATAAAATTATAATAAAATGAGTGCGAGATGGGTAAATATAGAGAAATGAGGGAGCGCTTGAAAAGGGAAGAAGAGGAGAGGAGCAGACTAGCTCGAGAGAGAAGAGAAAAAGGGTGGAGAGAAAGTGGTGTTGAAAAGCACAAAAGTGGAAAATCAAAGTCAATTGGTGGTTTTGGGTGTGAATGTCTATGTGAATTACTTTTATCGTTAATTGTGTTACTTCTTACTATATTTTTTATATTTATAGGGAGCGCTTAGGGCATGAGGGTAGGTGACTATATCTGGAGCGGTAAGTCGGATGGTTTGAGATGAGAAGAGATGGAGTATGTTCTAGAGCAGAATTTTTCTTTTATTCTTTTTTAAATTATAACATAACTTTAGTTAATTAAAACCAATTTTTATTTTTTCTATTTTACATTCCACTGCATCGCGCACTCCCCAACGCCGCCTTTCTGGACGCCCTCAAATCGGAGGTTTCTAAACCCAAACTTATTTTTAACCTTAGATAAGATTCCCATCATAACCTGTGGAAACATGCAAGCTGGACTCCCGTAGTCATGGAACCTATAATAAGTATTGGCAAAACACATTTTACAGCTGTCTTGGTACGCAAGAATTTTAACTACATTTCCTTCTCCATCCCTTTTAACATTTACCTTCGCGTTATCTGTGATTGCCCATTCTTGTTCTAAAAATTCCCGTAATCTTTGTAAAAAATCGTCAATCGTCTCGATACCTACTTCGTTAAATTCTTTTCCAATAGTTCTCCCAATTTTCGTCAATATTTCATTCTTTTTGTCAGCAGGAAGAGCTTTCTGTAAAGCATACCATAATTTAAAAAAAGTACCATAAGATACTGTATCAAATCGAGTTGGTAAGGCATTTACTTCATCCTTTGTTAAAGTTCCCATTCTTTTTTGTCACTTTAAATTGTTAATTTATCTTATTTAGATGGTAATATGTTCAAATCTTAAGGATTCTGATTATTTAATATTAAAATTCAATGTGAAGTGCTTAAAAATAATATGTACATCTAACTAAAAATTAATGTTTTAAAACAAATTTAAATAACTGCTAATTACATAAATAATTCGAGTATAAAACAATATTATATTTATTAATCATTAAAATTCAAGAAAAAGAAATACACCTATTATTAATCAACATTTTTTTGTTGAAGTGTGTTAAACCTAAAATTACACCAAATTTTCAAGATTCAATTTCCTTTGACATCGGAAAAAAATATATTAGTGAAATGTTTTTAAATACATAAAGAGATATTTTAAGAGATACATAAATTAAATCTTTCATGTAATCTTTCATGAGCGAAGAAGAAAAATACAAATCAATCATTCAAGAGATTAAGGATATTTATATTTATTTGACACAGGGAGAGCCAACTCCAGATGATGAAATCACAGCTCGTGAGAAATTAATTAAACAGATTCAAAATTTAAAAGCTTTAAAATCCTTTAATGTAGAAGCAAACATGCCTTTATTTGAAGATACATTAAATAAACTAAATAACTGGGATACATTAGAACTTTGGTTTGTAGAATCTGAATTGCCTGAAAATATAGAAAGAATTATTAGAATCACTGACGAAGTTCCTGAATTTCAACCTGAAAAAGAAATCAAAGAATCTCCAATTGTCCACTTACAAGAAGACTTAGAAGCCGCTAGTGTTGATATTGATCAAATTGTAGACAAACTATCTGAACAATTTAAAGGAGAAATTGATGATCTAAAACAAAAGATAGAAATCTTAAAGCTAGAGTTAGAGAAGAAAGATGAAACACTTAAACAAGTATCTCAAAATAAAGTTATAAAAAAAATTACGCCTAAAAAAGATATTAAATTACCTCCACCGAAAATTAAACTTCCTGTTATTAAAAAACCAGATCAACCTCCTCAAATTAAAGCTCCAACCACATCTGATTTGCAAAAACCTAAAATAACGACTGGATTAAAAAAGATTGAGGAAGTTCAAATAAAAATCGAAGAAGAGTTAGAGAAATTAAAAACACCACCTTTTATTGAGCAAAAACTAGAGATTGAAAAAGAAGATTTACCAAAATCACAAGAACAAATAAAAATATCAGAAATTTCTGAAGACACAGATGCTATTTTAGGCATTCCTGAAGAAGCTGAGACACCTACACCACTGTCAGAACCCTCAGAATTTACTGAAATGCCTGAAAAACCAAAAAAAAGTGCACTAGTACCCGAAATTATTGAAGTTGAAACCCCAGAAGAAGAAAAGAAAATACCATTTGCTAGTAAAGCACCTAAAATCATTGAAAAACCTGAGTTTATTGAAGATGTTGAAGAACCTAAAATTATTATTAAAAAACCTAAAATTACTTCAGTAAGCATAGAAGAAGTTGAAACTGAATCAATTCAATCAACTGGGACTGAGTTATTTAATGTATTTTCTTCGGTCGGAGAAAAGAAAATCGAGGATCTATCAACTCGAGATGAGGCATTTAGTACAGAATTTATGAAAGAAAAGAAAACAACAGAGAGAACTGACACAATGCCTTTCGTTGAGTTTGGTGATTCTAAGGCTGAAATTAGTGAATCCTATGAAGGTGGGATAAGTGCTGAAGAAGAATTGCCAACAGATAAGGATTCTTTATATCAAGAGCTAATTGCCCTTGAGGGTAAACGTTATTCATTAGAGAAAACATTTAAGGAATTAGAAAAGATATATAGTACTGGCGCGATTGATGATTCAGAATATAAAAAGCAAAGCGACGAACTAAGAGGGAAATTAAACGGTATTACATCTAAAATTAACAAAATTAGAAGAGTTATATCAAGTTTGTAATTTTTTATCTTTATTACTAATTCTTTATTCTGAAAATGGGCGGCATTGTTATTTTATGTTGTGCTAATTGCATCATATCCTTTACCTTCTTTACATTGTCTTGGTTTAAGGCCTTTAAACTTAAATCATTATCAATCCTAAAGATAATCTCATCTAATTCCTTGTAAGTTATACCGATTTCGTCTTCATCAGTTTGACCTTCCCATAATCCTGCACTTGGAGGTTTATTAATTATTTCTAAGGGAACATTTAATATTTTAGCGATTTCTCTTACTTCACATTTATATAAACCTCCTATAGGTTCAAAGTCAACTCCACTATCTCCATATTTAGTAAAATAACCAATTGCAATTTCAGTTCTATTGCTGGTACCAGCAACTAGAAATTTTCCTAAAGACTGACCAACAAAATATATTGACATCATTCTTAATCGTGGTTTTAAATTAGCTATCGCTATTTGGTTAGATTCAAATAAAGGAGTTGAGATTTTTAAAAATTCATTATAGACGCTTGTTAAGTCTAATATGATAAAATTAATCCCTAAAATTGCAACTAACTTTTTCGTATCTTTTAAATCCTGCGGATTTGAAGAACATGGTAAACCTAATCCAATTACATTTTTTTTCCCTAGGGCCTTAACACATAATGTTGTTGTTACAGCACTATCAATACCTCCACTTATTCCTATAACAACTCCATTAACATTTGCAGAAATTATATACTCTTTTATCCACTTTTGAATTTCAGTAATAATATCTTTATAATCTAATTCTCGCATGGTGGTTTTCAGGAATTCTATTAATTATTATCCTTCTTTTAGCATAAACTTAAAAGATAAGATTATAATAAAAATTTTATAATTGTAAAAGTAAAAATGTAAACTTAAATTAATCTACTTGTATAAAATTAAATAAAGAATGTAAATATTGATGTAGAATGAGTGAGGAATTTAAATCAATTGTAGATTCTTCTTTCGATAATGGAACTCCGTTATGGATATATACTAATGATTACATTTATGGTGTTGTTCCAACTGCCGGAGATAAATGGCTAGAGGTATCCTATACATTCGAAGATCCTGATGAGCCATTAATAAAAGGAGAAAAGAGTCCAGATTTTGCTTATCAATTAATGATGGAAGAGATTTCTAAAGGTGTTACTTTTTATGTTGGAGATTTAAAAGTCCCACTATTAAAAGAATTTGCTGGAGGTACTGGAAAGTCTGGTTCTGATCTAATTAGCGCAGTCATAACAGAATTAATAAATAATACTTCAAAATATACTAGCAATACTGATTTTCTAATTAAAAGCAAAAGTGAGTTAAACAGGTTAAAAGAGAAAGTTTAGAATTCTCCTTATTTATATATATAAACCGCGTCGTTGCGGATATCTTTTAGAAAATTCTTTATCAATACGCCTTCCTAACGCTGGTCCAACATTTGGATCTCGTTCACTTATTAATTTTTTAAAATAATTGCCATGTTCTTGAGAATATTTTTCGACACCAGTAGCAATTATATTCTGATCTCTCTTTATCGGAACGATCATCCCAAATAAGCGAAGCATATCGTGAGGTGACATCTTTTTTCCTACCTTCTCATCGATGTCTTTATCTAAGTGTCTAACAACAGTACCCATACTTAAAGCAGAATAAGGACTTAATTGTTTTGATTTTAACCAATAAGCATTGGGTTTTTTTGTAATAAATGTATCTGAATTACCATC
>JBHLPN010000085.1:7790-10423 GCA_048939445.1 Promethearchaeota archaeon
AAATTGATGTTGCTTTTATAGGAATTGGTCAAAACGGGCATATAGCTTTCAATGATCCACCAGCAAATTTTGAAATAAAGGATCCTTACATTATTGTTTTTTTAGATGAAACATGTCGAAACCAGCAAGTTGATGAGGGATGGTTTAAATCAATTGAAGATGTTCCGAAAAAAGCAATAACTATGTCAATTCAGGAAATTTTACGTGCAAAAAATATAATTTGTATATGTCCTGATGAGAGGAAAGCTGAAGCTGTGCGAAATTGCCTTTCAGATGATATTAAAATTACACCAATTTATCCCGCTTCTATATTAAAAACTCATAAAAATGTTTTTTGTTATCTTGATAAGTTTTCATCATCATTACTGTAATATTATGATTTTGGGTGATTACTATCGAAATTCAAGGTTGGGTTGATCTCAAATTTAAAAAATATATTAATCTTTTTGATCGCGCAATTGAATCAAAGGATCGATTACTATTGAAAGAATTATTAAAATTAATTAAAGAGAATGAATCATTATTTTTAGAAAGCTATAATAAACGAAAAAAGGAAGGTGTTTATTATACCAACGAAGAAATATCAGAGTTTATCATTTCAAAATCTATAATAGAATTAATTAATAAAAATTTAAACCATTTAAGAGATTTCAACAAAAATATAAAAAATTTCAATGAAATATATCTATTAGAACCAATTGTAAAGAGAAAAATTAGTGGAATTCTTCTTAATCTTTCTATATGCGACCCCGCGTGTGGATCTGGAGTTTTTTTAATCTCTGCAGCTAAAATTCTTTTTGAATTAATCCGAAATTTGAATAAAAAGATCAACCCAATTGAAATTAAGACAATAATCCTAAGAAATATCTATGGATTAGATATAAATCCATATGCAGTTAAGTTATGCTTTCTAAAATTATTTGCCTGGTTCTATAAAGAAAGTGAATTATATAATGGAGAACTCTTTAGTTCTGGATTTTTAAATTTAAAAGTAGAGAATAGTTTATTTTCGAAAGATTGGCCAAAAGAATTGTTTAATCGGAAAAATTTTGATATAATTGTTGGAAATCCTCCATATGGTAATATCTTAAGTAAGGAAGAGAAGAATATTTTAAAAAATCAAAATCTGTTTTACAATGATATCTATTGTACGTTTTTGATTAAATCTCTTGATTGGATAGATTCTGGAATCATAGGATTTCTAGTGCCTAAAAGTTTTCTTCTCAGGCAGGGATATATTAAATTCCGGAAGAATTTACTTGATAATGCTTCAATATTAAAGATTTATGATATTGGGGCTAGACTCTTTAAAAGAGCAACAAATGAAGTACAAATTGTAATTTATCAAAAAAATAAAAACCAAGAATATAATTTAGAAGTATTTGATTATCCAGAACATCAAATTATCACATATATGAATCAGAAATTCGATAAGTTAAGAGTTTGTATCAATATAGAATGTCCCTTAAGTTTACAACCTAAAAAGTTATATTTATATACTTTTAAGAAGATTTGCCCTTTTTGTAGATCAATTACGTTCGATTTAAATCGGATTAGAATTAAGCCTAGTGAAATTTTATTTCATTTAATTGAAAAGATTGAAAAAGTTGGAGATTTAAATTACTTAAATCATGTAGATTTTCCAAAAATGATTAGAGGAGAAGAAGAAACAGGATTAAAGCTAGTGAAAAAAAAATTAAGAAATGATATACGTGGTTCATGTTTTTTTATAAGTGCTAGAAATGATTTCAGTTATTATGTGTTTAAACAAAATAAATCTTTCAATATTGAAAAAATTGAAGCAAAAGCCTTGAAGGGTAATAATTATGAATATTACATGAAACCTAAATTGTTAATTAAACATAATAATATAATACCTGAAGCAATTTATACCAAAGATAATGTATGCTTTACATCATCAATTTATTCTTTACTTCATGGAGAGGCTGAAGAACTAAAATATTTATGCGCCGTAATTAATTCAATTTTAATTCAGTTTTATTGTGCTTATGCAATAAATAATCAAAAAGATACAACCATTAATTTAAATCAATACATGATTAGACATTTACCAATTGTCAAACCTAATACCGAAATTAAAGTCAATGTTGCTGAAAAAGTAGATACAATAAGTAATTTATTAATTGTGAACAAAGGAATGGCAAATGAAAGTATTTATGAGTTATTAAGAGAAATGGATGATATTATATTTGATCTATATTCAATTACAGAGAATGAGAGGAATTTAATTATCTCAAAAATTACGAAAAAAATTAAACACTTTAAAACTATTTATAGTAATTGAATTAGAGAAATTATTCTTCAATTATTTTAAAGCAAAAATCACAATTATTATCCCCTAAACCCATAAACTTATTTCTATCAAATTTTATTTTTGGATTAAATTCTTCAAAAGCCGCTTTATAAAAGGGAAAGCACATATTTTTACAAATTAAGGGGATCTTATCTTGCCGATTTGGATTTCTATCCATTATTGCTTTATAGGGACACTCATTTATTTCAATTATTACTTCTGATTCAGAAACATGATTAATTAAATATTTCCACCCCTCTATAGACCATCTAAACGTAATTATCTCAATTAAATCATTTAAAGTATTTGTTTCAATATC
>JBHLPN010000086.1:0-10415 GCA_048939445.1 Promethearchaeota archaeon
TGAAATAAAAAATAATTGTACATAAAGAAAAATAAGTCCAAATAATATCCAAGGAGTTAACAAATATCTAACAACTTTTCTAATGTGAAATTGTTTAAAGAATTCATTTACCGCTCGTCTAAGATAATGTGCGACAAAGAAAATACCAATATAAGTTATCCAAAAACTATAAAAAAAAGTATGTGTTAGTATGATTTCAACTATAGATGAGATTGATGATATTAATATGTAAGTTATAATTACTTTTTTATAATTAAGTTCCCATATCTTTACAATCCTCATAAACTTATCACAGTCCTAGTTCTGAAATAAATTGGATTATTAAGGAAAATAATTCGTTTATATATTTAATAAATTACCTATATATCAAACACTATTACTAAAATTAAAAAGATAATAATTTCAATTTTAGTATAAAAAACGAAGACAATAAGCCTTTAAGACTTATTCTTAAAAAATTTTGGATCTAGAATTATTTTTACTAATTTATTTATAGCTAGAGAACATCTCGTTATTTCTGGAATATGTATTATTGGTTCACCCCTGAGTTCAAGTTTAGTTATTTCAATATCTTCTGGAACTTCTACCAATAAAGGCAAATTTAGTTCTTCAAGTTTTTTTTCAATTTGAGAAGTACTACCTTTAACTCTATTTAGAACAACTCCTAATTTTTTATATTTTGTGAATTTTTTTGCGCTTTGTTGAATAGCAGCAGCAGTATCAATACTCCTTATCGAAATATCAGAAACAATTAATATTATATCTACAGTTTCTATTACCATTCGATTGATTTGCTCAAGACCAGCTTCACAGTCAATTAATACCAAATCAAAATCTTTAGAAATTGATCCAATGACCTTCCGTAAAAGAGTATTTGAAGGACAAAAGCATCCAGGTCCCTCAGGTTGTCCTATAGAAAATAGACTAAAGTTTTTACTTTCAGCAATAGCATTATATACTTCAAAATCAATATTCTGTGCTACTTTTTCGAAATCATCTGCTTTAGTTAATATTTCATCGATAACATCAGTTCTCAATTTTTCAAGACTTTTTTCTGGCACTAAGTTTACCATATGACTTAAATGTGGATGCGTTGGATCTGCGTCAATTAATAACATTTTATATTCATAATTTCTTGATATAAATTTTGCTAATAGGGTTGTTATTACTGTTTTACCTGAACCACCTTTTCCGACTATCGATACAACAAGAGGTTTATTTTCCAATTTTTTCTCTCTCCACTAATACTTGTTTCACATCATAGCATTCTACTTGATACGGGCATATTTCGCATCCCCAATCATATTCACAATCAATTCGTTTTCTCCATTCATCTATTTTCCTTAGCCATTTTTCATTTATATAAATAGTAAAATTTGAAGTTATTTTAATAAATTCATCTATTACACTCGTATAAGTATTTACAAAAATAATCTCCATAGATTCAATTAAATCCTTGAATCTTTGCTGATATAAATAAAAAATCGCATTTCCCAGAAATTCAAATGTAAAATTCTTTATTATATTCTCACTAACTCTACACCAAAACTTCCGAGGAATTGTTCTTATCAAAAATCCTTCTATTCCATTAGATATAAAATTAAATTCTCTTAAAGAATCCCAATCCTTATCTCTAATATTTTTTCCTCCAATTAGGATTAACATGCCAAAATCGATAGATAAATCCGTTATACCCTTGCCTTCTAGTCCAATTAAAGTAATTGTCCCATCTTTGATATAATTAATAAAATCTAGATTAGAAAACGGAAAAACTAAAGAAAAAGATTTTTTATGGGTACCTCCCAATTCAAGCTGAGTTTCTTCTTGAAGGATTATCTCTTTATGCTTATCTAATTCAACTTTAATACCTAATTTTTCAAATAATTTAGAAGGATTTGGATTTTTTTCATAAACAATTACATTTTTACCTTTTTTGGACTCTGAAGTTATAAAATCTCTTAAACTATGAAGTATTTCTTCAAATAATTCGATTTTCATAAAATTCTATAAATGATTTTATAAAGATAATAAAAAAAAAGGATTATTAGTTTTAACTCTTAATTGCTCGATTTACTAATTCTGATAGATCAAACGTTTTAATTTCATCATTTTTAATATTTGACTTGAATTGGTTTAAACAGAATGGACAGCAAGATACAAGTGCTTCAGCAGTAGTTTCTTTTGCTTCCTCAATTCTTTCATTCGCAGCAAAGCTTGATAAATCTTTAAATGCTGATCTTACACCTCCTCCAGAACCACAACACCATGCATTTTGTTTAGTTCTTGCCATTTCTATTAATTCAATTCCAGGAATATTATTCAATACTTCTCTAGGGGGTTCATAGATTCCCATGTGACGACCAATATGACAAGGATCATGATAAGTAATTTTCATGTTTAAATTGTTATTGAATCGTACTTCATTATTATTTAATTTCTCCAAAATAAATTCAGGTAGATGAAGTATTTCAATACCATGGTCAAGTTCAAATTTCTTAGAGTATGTATCTTTTAACATTCGATAACACCCTGCACAAGATGTTATTATTTTTTCAATACCCTCATCTTTAAAGATACGTACATTAGTCTTAGCAATCTGTTTTGCTTCTTCAGTTTGACCAGTCATATAAACTGGAGATCCACAGCAATGCTCATCTTTTAAAATTTTAAAATCAACTTGTAGGGAATTCAATATTTCTGCTGTGTTAATTGCGATGTTTTGTTCCCTATAACTAGTTGTACATCCAACAAAATAGGCTAATTTTGAATCTGGAGATTGTTTAATATTAGAAGGTATCCAATTTCTTCTGTTTTCATGTTTTTCCATATAAGGATTGTATTCCGAAGCAACATGTTCTGAATATTTTTTTTGCTCTGGCATTGGTCCTAAGCCTTTTTGAACAGCTTTTTCTCTCATTGCCATCAACCACTCTCCAGCATAATAGTGAATTTCTGGGATTTGGCATTGTTGTGTACATGCCAAGCAAACAGAGCATTGGTAGAATATGTTTGCTAAATTTTCAGTCCATTTAAGTTGATTTGATAATACAGCCCAAGTTAGAAGATTCTTTCCTCCAAGATAATAAGCTTCAAATTTTCCAAATTCTCCTGAAGGACAGACACGAGGCCAACCATTTTCATGAAATGCAGTTCTACATGTGCCACATTTACCACATTGATAAACAATGTCTTTATAATATTCTAATTCTTTATTCCTATCAAGTTTTTCAATATCTGGTATACTAGTAATTTGAGATATTCCTTTATCGTTCAAAAATTTCATTTTTTTGTCATCTGGAATATTAATCACCTTCAATTCCTTGTCCTGGATTCATTATATTATTAGGATCAAGTAATTTTTTTATTTTTTTAATTAATTCACTAGTAGCTGGTAGGGTTTTACTCTTATGGTGTTCAACAACCCACATCGGGGGTTTATACATAATAACACCATCCAATTCATGAACTGCATCAAAAATCTCTTTTAAAATGATTCTTGCTCTTTTGATATCTTCTGGATCACTTTTATCAAAGCAAATATTAGCACGAGCAACACAATAATGACCACCAAACATAATTCTGCTATAAAATTGAGGTGGTTTATTATGTTTTAGAGTTATTTCTCTTGCTATATTATAATATTTTGCAATATCACTTGTAGAGCAATAGGATCCTATCCATTCACCGCCGCCACCCCTAGAGAAATTCCAACAACCCCATGCTTGAAAAGGGGTATAACCCCCAAAACCAGGAAAGATATCAACAAAACCACCCCTCATATCACTTGGAAATGATTCTAAAAAAGATTTTGCGGTTTGAGGTTTGATTTTAAATTCCTTACATATTTGTTCTATAGCTTCTAATTGAGCTTTATGTTGATCTTCCGTATAAGCTTGAGTAGTTACTACTCCTACAAAATCTGGTAATCCAAGTTTAACAGGATCCATAGCAACACTTTTCTCGTTAAATCCTTGGATTGCTTGACACCATCCCATATTTAAAAATACTATATCCACAATCCCTAATCCTGCTTTTGAAAGTTTAAGCACCAAAGGTACTCCTTGATCAACTGTTTGTACCAAAAGAGCAAGATCCTCCCGATAAGGTAATTTTGGCCATAATTTTATAGCAGCTTTAGTTACGATTCCAGTCGTGCCCTCCCATCCAATAAATAATCCTGCTAAATCTGGTAATGGTTGTCTACCATACCATTTATTCGAAATGCTACAAGATCCTGCTCGAACAAGTTCTCCTGACCCTAATACAACTTCTAATCCATTAATGAATTCTGCTCCAGTACCTCCAAGCATTCCTAAATCAAACATTCCATAACATAAACATGAAGGAACTACACCGGTACCAGGAGGAGAAAAAGTTATTCCTGCCCTAAAATGGGGATGATGTTTATCTAGGTATCCTTTTAAATCTGCCCATGTAATTCCTCCCTCTACAACAGCATACATATCATCTTCATTTACTTCAAGTACTCGATTCATACGTCGTAAATCAACTACAATTCCTCCCTTTCGAGGCGTAGCAATAGAGCCAAAATTTATTCCTGATACCCACGGAACTAATGGAATCTTATACTTGTTTGCAACTTTAACAATATTTTGAACTTCTTCAGCAGTTTCTGGCATAATTGCAATATCACATTTTCCCGCTGGTTCCGCTGTAATAAAATCATAATGATATAAAAATTGTATCTCAGGTTCTTCAGACACATATCGATCTCCAACAATTTCTCCCAATTCTGCCACAATATCGCTATTATTCATTTTAATCTTGCCTTTTTAAGTATTTTAATTTAGATTATAATAAATTAAAATATTAACTTAATGATATTAAAGCATTTTTGTATAGAAATATAATAATGAAGAAAAGCTTTAATGAGTTTCACATTAGAGTTTGAGCAAACATCTTTATTTTTTCTCTAATAATTTTTTCAGAAGCAAATCGGGCATCACCCACATCCACATCAATTAAAAGCATGGGTATACCGACTTCATCTCGTAATGCTTCTCTTAAAATTTGGGGTACACTTCCAAATTGCTTACAGCCAATATGTGATGTAAAGATAAAACAGTCAGCGGAATAATCTTTTGCTAGTCTTACACATTGATCAATAAAAGGATAATAGAACTCAGCACTTTGTTTAGTCATGGGAGCTTCCATTGCTTTTTTGGCCATGCCATATAACATTGTATCTAAATCTGATTTTGTATTAATTGGATCTGTAAAATTGTAATTGAAGATATCGAACAGAATTGACATACCCAGATAACGATCTAACCATTCTCCTAAGGAGAGATCAAAAAATATAATCATATAAGGCCAGATACTCCGAATTTTTTCTTCTCCTCCATGATGTCCTTTGGTTTTATACCTCTTTTTAGCTATTTCAAGCATATCATTGTAAAAATCCTTTTTTTCTGATCGTCCAGATAAATATATAGTAGCTGCAGCAGACATAGCATTAAACATATTTTCGACAGGACAGGGTGTTGCTTTTTTTAATTCGAAAATTTCAAATTGAGTGGAAGTAATTTGATTTTCTAAATCTAATATTTTCCTTAGTTTATTATAATCAGGTTCCTGTCCGATAATTCTACCAAGTTCTTCTAATGCCAATCTTATTTGTTCCCCATGATAATGATAGCTCTTTTCTTCTTTTAGAAAAGGTAGATCTGGAGCGATTAGAGGTATTTTTTTATAATATTTGAAAAATGGGTAAGATGCATAAGTATTATCACAAGGCGCAGTAGGGGTAATAATAGCATCAAATTGAAATAAATCGTCTAGAGTCATTCCCATTGTTCCTTTTTGCGAAGTACATGTATGAAATGGATGGCCCCAATTAGTAATAAGATCGTAAAATGGCTCAGATCCATGTGGTAATAAAGCAGCTAATAAATATGAGGTAGCTTCTATACAAACAGGTACGCAATCAAAACAATAAAGATATTCAGTGGGGAAAGAGAAGTGATGGCCTATAATTGGCAATCCTTCTCCTGCTTCTCTGATATATTCTTCCATAACCGATTTTATTAAGTTTAATCCAATTCTTAATGACGGTATTCCATATTCAGGAAGTATTCCTTCTACTAATGCATTTGTTGATGAAACTGCTTCATATAACATTTTATAAGGAATTATTCTATTTTCCAACTCAATTCTGTTAACCATTTTTCTCTCTCTTATTTAATGAATATTTATTTAATCATTTCTAAAAATGCTTCAATTCTAGTTTGGAGTCGAGAGGTATCTGTTTGATAAAATTCTCTGTCCATATTTAAAACGGGTATTTCTAGTTCTTTCAATTCATGTGTAAAGAGCATATTATCACATCCATGAAGATCGCAATTATTTATTCTTTGGAGAATGACGCCTTCAATATTAGATCTCTTAATTTCTTCTTTCATAAAATCTAAACGTTTTTCATGATCATCCATCATACGTGGACATGAGATTCTATAGTATAATCGTTTTGTTAGGCTTTCTAATGGATTTTCACTATTTATAAGTTTTACATCATCCATAAAATTACGAATTCCAAAACATAAAATATCTGACGCAATAAAAGCTCCAGATTTTTCTATCAATTGAGTAAAATCGATATTATCAACTACACTCCCAACTAATAATATACGTTTTTTATTTTCTATTTCTATACCATCACTTTCTTTTAATTCTTTAAGAATTCTCCTCAATTCTTGGTTTGCTATGTCTTTAGGAATGGAAGAATTTGCCATATTTATTTGTAAGGCTTCTGTTCCCGAAAGTTTTGGTGAACTTTGGATTCTTAATTCATGAATTTGCCTAAGAAGACTTCTATTTTCATTATGAATCTTTATTGAATCTATTAATTTTTCATCTGAAATCTTTGGTATATTGAATTTAATTTCCATTTCTTCTTTGAGTTCTTCGATTTCCTTCTTATACCATTCAAAGCCTTCTTTAGTTATAACATGAGGTAAAGCAAGATAAAATCGAGGAACTATCTTTTTAAATCCTTCACGATTAAAAACTCGAAGATCAAATAACTCAAACATTCTTCTACTATGATCACAGCTATTACATACTAAAAATCCATCTAAAAAATCATATATTCCCTTTAAAGCCATATCTAATGTAGCTCTCACAAAAGAACAGGTAAATCTAACCATATACATATCTCCTAAATCAGTATCTTTGTTCCCTGTCGCCCTAATTCTGAACGGTAATAAATCTGCCGCGTAAAGTAGTTCCTCAGGAATATAGGTACAATAATAACCAATTACTTTCCTACCATTTTTTTGCCATTCTGTAATATAAGAATTTATTATAGAATTAGAGACTGTTAAAAATAGATCATCATGTAAACTTATAATAAAACACCTCATATACCAGTTTTATACATAATATGTTTACCAATCATCAAACATCTAGCTAGTTTTATAGCAGCAATATAAGATCCTTTAATTTTTGCTTTTCTTGGGATTATATATTTTAAAAGCTTTAATACACCGAATACATTGTGTTTAGAACGAATTATATTACTTATGACAGAAAGTATTTTATCTTCTTTAACGGTTATAATTATTCTTGCGATTGGGTCTTTTGCTTGCTCTGCGTGACAATTAAATTTATTTCGATCTGATGTCAGAATGAAAGTAATGTATCCGCCTAAATCTTTGAGGTATAATTCAATTTCTTTATTCTCAAAATTACCTATTTTTTCAAAAGGCTCTTCTTGTCCGTATAAATCGACTAACATCTTAGCCAATCTAGCTATATTGAGAACTTTTGTTTCATTAATTAAATTCTCAGCTCTAACGTTTCTATTACTCTTTTGTATACTTTCAATTTGATTTATAGCTGACACCAGTTAAATAAATTTTCGATTACTATAATTTGAATTTTTTAAATATTTAAAGATTGTTTTTATAAAGCTATGTCCTTGGATTTTTATAGAAAACATGTAAAGAATATGTTAGATTGAAAATTAAGAGATTTAAGGATGAGAATTTAAAAAAAAAATATGGAAATGGAATTATTTAGGATGAAATGATTGTATTTAAAAAGTTTTATGGTGCATTTATCGAACAGTAATAAAGAAAAGTAAAAAATATTACGAAAAATGTAATTATTTCTTTTTTATTTCGAAATTTACATCTTCGAATTTGTTATGGATTGTACGATAAATTTTAAATTTCCCATCATCTACTGCATGATTTACAATTTCATTAATCTCATTCTCATTAATAAAATTCTCTGAGATTAATTTTTCAATTTTTGAATAAATTAACTCCTTAATCTTATATACAAATCTATTTTTCTTTTTCTGATTTATTGATTCTGAAAGTTCAAGATGTTCCTTATGATCCCATATATTTTGAAGAAGGTCTTCAACACCTTCACCTGATATCGCATCAGTCATAGAAACAGGAGGCCTCCAACCGCTTTGAAATACAGTATCGTCAAGCATCATTTCAATTTGAACA
Organism: Promethearchaeota archaeon; assembly: GCA_048939445.1. Classification (GTDB taxonomy): domain Archaea; phylum Asgardarchaeota; class Lokiarchaeia; order Sigyniarchaeales; family SOKP01; genus Loki-b32. The sequence goes on from JBHLPN010000086.1 coordinate 8,484, forward strand.
GCAATATCTTCACCACCCAAATCTTTTTTATTTATATTGTACATATCACCAATCTCAATGATGCCTGCTTTTTGCATTTGAATAGCATCACCATATCCAGGAACTAAAATTACGACAACAGAATATGCTAGATTATAAATATCAAATTCAGCTTGTCCAACACCAACAGTTTCAATAATTATTATATCCATTCCATAAGCTTCATATAATAAACTAATATCAAAAACAGCTCTAGAGATTCCACCTTTATATCCCCTTGAAGCAAGGCTTCGTAGAAATATATTTGGATGCAATGATATGTCCGTCATACGGACTCTATCTCCTAAAAAAGCTCCTCCGCTAAAGGGAGATGTAGGATCAACGCATATAATACCAACAGATTTTCCATCTTCCAATAGCTTTTTAGATATTTCACCAGTTAATGTACTCTTCCCAACACCAGGAGAACCAGTAATTCCAATAATATATGAATCATGACTTATGCCTTCAAAATGTTTAAATATTTCATGGGCTCTTTCTGGCTCATTTTCAATAATTGTTATCAATTTTGCTAATGCTATTTTGTCCTTTTTCTTGAATTTACTAATCAGAGTATCAATATCATATGCAGCGTTCAAAGAAATACAATCCTCTATAAAAAATAGCTGTTAAATTAAAAATATAATGAAAAAAATATTACATGTCTTTTTTATTTTTTTACATGAGTCTTAATAAATTCGACAATATCAGAAGTCATCGAACCTGGACCATAAATATTAGCAACACCCATCTCTTTTAATTTAGGAAAATCTTTGGCAGGAACTACTCCACCGACCAATATCATAATATTATCAAGTACTCCACGTTCTTTTAAGAGATCAATGACTTGCTGTGTATAAGCAAAATGAGCTCCAGAGTGAATACTTAATCCTATTACATCAACATCCTCCTGAATTGCAGATTCAACAATTTGTTGTGTATTTTGAAATCCTCCAAAAATAAGTTCCATACCTGCATCTCTAATAGCTCTTGATACAACAATTCCGCCACGCCAATGGCCATCAATACCAGGTTTGGACATTAATACTCTTATTTTTCTCTCACTCATATTAAACACCTCAATAATTAGATCGCCAATGGAGGATCCCAAGTTCCCCAAATTTCTCTATATATATTGCATACTTCCCCAACAGTGGCACCTTCTTTGGTTGCTTCCATGACAACTGGCATCACATTTTCTTCTTTTTCGCAAACATTTCGTAATTTATCCAAAATTCTTTCTAATTTTGCATTATCCCTTCGAGCTTTTAATTTCTCTATCCTACGAACTTCAATATTTATTGCCTCTTCATTAGTTCTAAAAACATCTGTGACTGTATCATAAGGTACAACATATTTATTTACACCGAGCATAATTTCGTCGCCACTCTCAATTTTCATTCGCCGTTTATGAAATGCATCCCTCATTTCCTTATATAAAAATCCTGTGGAGAGTGCTTTATCAATAGTTCCAACTTTTTGGATTTTATCGATGTATTTCCAAACTCTTTCTTCAACTTCATCAGTTAACCATTCAATAAAGTATGAACCGGCGAGAGGGTCTATTGTATTATGAATTCTAGTTTCATCTGAAATTACTTGTTGAGTTCTTAAAGCTACTAAAGCTGCTTCTTCAGATGGTAAACAAATTGCCTCATCGTAAGAATTTGTGTGTAATGATTGGCAACCACCTAAGTTTGCCTCTAAAGCTTGAATTGCCGTTCTTATTATGTTAATTTTAGGAGATTGTGCTGTTAAAGAAGATCCAGCAGTTTGTACATGAAATCGAAAACCTAAATTTCTCGGATCTTTAACTTCATACTTGTCTTTCATTAATTTATACCAAATTCTTCTAGCAGCTCTGAATTTGGCAATTTCTTCAAAAAAATCTTTATGGGCTGCTAAATGAAATGC
>JBHLPN010000351.1:0-3256 GCA_048939445.1 Promethearchaeota archaeon
CGACACGAAATCTTTAATGAAATCAACCGTGAAGAAGTCTTTAAGGATGTAATTAATTGGTTGGATTCTCACTTATAATCTTATTTTTTTTAAAGCTCTTTCTTTTAAAAACGATTCCTATTTACTTAAATCTCTAAATTTGAATAATAATTCCTTTTGTTTTTCAGATATTTTTTTTGGGATTTCAATATTCACTATTACATATTGATCTCCTCTCCCCTTTCCTCTTAAATATGTAACCCCTCGACTTTTTATACGAAACTCTGTTCCAGGTTGAGTTCCAGGGGGAATTGTTAGTTCTTTTTCGGTTAGTTTCTTTTCTTTATAATCTAAGGTAGGTACATTAACCTTTCCTCCGACAATGGCAGTTACAATATCCACGTCTGCTGGTGTATAAAGATCATTGCCCCGTCTTATGAATTTTTCATCCCCTGTGATTCGGATTCCTAAATAAAGATCACCTGGAATAGCACTAACAGAAGGAATATGTCCTGCTCCTTGAACCTTTAAATGTACACCATCTTCTACACCGGGAGGAATATTCACATGAATTGTTTTTACTTCAGGAACAACTTTCTGTCCTCCACAAATTTTACATTTCTTCTCAATTACTCTTCCTGTACCGTTACAAGTATAACATTCCGATTCACGAATAATAGTACCGAATCCTGATTGTGTCATTTTCCTAATCCGTCCCGTTCCCTGGCACTCTGGACAAGATTTTATACTCGAAGGATCTTCTGCTCCTGTTCCTTCACAGGCATCGCAAGGAGTATATCTTTCTATAGGGACATCCTTTTTGACACCAAACATCGCTTCTTCAAATGTAATTTCAATATGATCTTCTAAATCTTGTCCGACTTCTCTACGAGGAGCAGTTCTTCTTCTTGTTCTTGAACCGAAACTTCCAAAACCGAAATCATCAAATCCACCAAAAGGACTAAATCCACCAAAAATACTTCTAAGTAATTCATCGATTCCAGGAATACCGCCACTGAAAAAGTCACTCATATCAACATGGACTCCACTAAAGCCAAATCTATCATAATTTTGTCTTTTTTCTGAATCACTTAAGACTTCATAGGCTTCTTGGAGTTCGATAAATTTTTCTTTCGCTTTTGGATCTGTTTTATTCAAATCGGGATGTAATTTTCTCGCTAATCGCCTGTAAGCAAGTTTAATATCGTTTAAGCTGGCATCTTTGCTCACGCCTAGAACTTCATAATAATCTCTTTTCTTAGAGCTCATGATTCTTTAGTCCCTTAGTATAATGAAAAATGTTCAAAACTCAAGTAATTAAAATTGTTTCTGAAATTTAATTTTTTAGGTATGTAGATATAAATCAATGAAATTTCACCCTATTCCCACCATTTTATTCAAAAATCAAACATGAATGATATATCCTAACAAATTTAGTGCTTATTGAAAAAATTTAAAAAAACTCACAATTCAAAATACTTATTATTCACATAAGTTGATTATTTGTAAGATGCATATAAGTAAGAAAGGTCTTAGTATTATTATTTCAGTATCTCTAATCACCATTATTACAGTTCCAAGTACAATTTTTATTTTATTTGAACTTAATAAGAAAACTACATCAAACCATCCATCTAACATGGGTGTAGAGGAATGGCTTGAGGATTTTGATGCCTTCTATAACTTTATTGAAGATAATTATCCCTATATTTTGCTTAAAGAGAGAACACACAGTTATAATTGGTTAGACTTAAAATCTAAATATGAGGATCACATTAGAAATTCCAATTCTAATGAAGAATTCTTACGTATACTTCTTGATGCGGTGCAAGCACTTCAAAATAGACATACTCAAATTGAATACCCTGGTAATATGGCTCAATATCATTCTGATTTTGAAAATTGGTATCCCCTTAATGAGGTATTTTCTAGTGAAGTTGTAGAATTTTCTGAGTATTGGGAACCTCTATTTGTTAATTCCTACAGAAGTAAATATCGTGAACGCTATGAAGTCTTAATCGTTTATGATAGAGGGGATTATATAATAGCTGATGATGAACTTTTAGAACAACTCTATGGAACTGGATTGCATGTTACTCATGTTGACGGAGAACTAATTGATGATGCAGTGAAAGATTGCTATGACCAAGATTACCTAGATTGGGATTTTCAGAGAAATAAACATTATTTATGGATGATCTCTCCCCGTGATTTTGGATCGAACGCAAAATTTACAATTCGTAATTCCACTGGATATGAAGTTAATATGACTTTTGGAACAATACCTGAATACTCCATAGTTCCATATAGTTATCCAGAAGATATGATTGATACTCAAATCTGGCAAAATAAGAATGCTAGTTATATATATATAAAAAATTTCGTAAATGAGGATCTTAATCCTTACATTGACGAGATTCTGAATTTCTATCACCAAATCGAGGATTATGACTATTTGATCATAGATATTAGAGGTAATCCAGGAGGTAATTATGCTTCTTGGATAAATTCTATTGTTAAACCGCTGATTAAAAACCAAAAAATATTTGAACTCTATCTAGCCTATAGAACAGATGATTATAGCGACGCATTCCGTGAATCAATGGGAATTACAAGTCAAGTTTCCAAAGGAAGTTTTCTTTATCTCCCACCAGAAGTATACAGTGATGAGTTTGAAATTTATGATTATCAGCATATTATAACACCTACTCATGAAATTGATTTTAATGGCGAAATATTATTGTTAACCGATAACATAGTTTACTCCGCGGCTGAGGCTTTTACTCTATTTTGTAAACAAACGGGATTTGCATCAATTTACGGTATTACAAGTGGTGGTGACGGTATAATGGAATTTCCTACATATTACACTCTCCCAAATAGCAAGCTTGTCGTTTGTATAAGTTCAGCAATGGGATTAGACCATACTGGTCATGCAAGTGAAGAAGTGCGAACTCAACCTGATTTCTACTATGAGAGTGCATTTGGGAATTTTACAGAACTCATTGATTATGTTGTATCTAATCTTCCATAATTTTTTAGAAAATTAAAGGAGATTTACCCATCTATATATTAATTCTTAACTATATAAGTCAAAAGATAATTAAAAAATTAAAAAATAATGGAATTCAAGAAAAATGGGCATATTAACTAGGCTTTAATCCTCATCCCAGTCAACATCTACGACTTTCTTTTTCTTGTCTTCTTCCTTATCTTTATCTTTTTTGTATGTTGCACCACCAGCACCAGTTTCCCCCATATCCCCTGGAGGAGCACC
>JBHLPN010000352.1:0-3238 GCA_048939445.1 Promethearchaeota archaeon
ATGTATGATTTAACTCTGACAAGAGAAGATGTAATTAATATTGGTATTAATATCATAAGAACTGAACTTGAATTTAACGAGAAAGTAGGAATTACCCAAGATATGAACGATGTTCCAAAATTTTTCAGAGAAGAACCCTCAGAACCAATAGATTTGAAATTCACATTTGATTTATTAGAATTGAAATCTTTTTGGAACAGGTTAGATAAGCATAATTTTTAATTTATTTTTAATTGTATCTACAATTTTAATTATATAATAGTTAGGGTCTAAATAATAAGGAACGAAACCTTTAAATAGTTAGGCACCTAACTATCATATAAATAATTATCAAAGATAAAATCTTTTAAATGGAGTTTTTTAAAGATAGGAGATAAAGATGTAGATTGGTGTAAAGAAAAATTAAATCGAAAAAAAAGGGGATAATGAGTCAAATGAATCTTGCTGTTAATCTAAAGAAACTCTGGACCAAAAATCATTTTAAAGTGTGAAAAAGAATGAATGTTCTTGGTATATCAGGTACTCCTAGGAGGAAAGGGAATAGTGAACTACTCCTAAGATATTCTCTTAAGCCTTTTGAACATGATGGATGGAATGTTAAAATTTTCCTTTTAAGCGAATTAAAAATTAAACCTTGTAATGCATGTGACTCATGTAGGAAAACTGGTACTTGTATTATTAATGATGATATGCAAATGATTTATGATGCATTTCGATGGTGTAATGCGATTATAATCTCAAGTCCAGTTTATTACCTAGATGTTAGTGCTCAATTACTCGCCTTACTTGACAGACACTATGCAGTACATGACGATAAACCCTTAGAAGGTAAAGTAGGCGGAGCGATTGCTGTTGGTAATGGAATATGTGGAGGTCAAACATTAGCAGTTAATACTATTTATACATGGATGCTCTCATGTGGAGTTATTTGTGTTCCCGGTGAATTAAATGCGATAAAAGCTGTAGCTGACAAGCCAGGCGATATTCTAAACCAAGAAGACCAGTTAAAGCAAGCAGAAATTCTTGGATTCAATATTCTAAAAACAACAAAATTATTACAAAAAGAAATTGAAGGTGAAGACCTTAAATTTTAAGGGTTTAAGTATAAAATCATGTTCATAATTTTTATTATTGCTTTTCCTTTTTCCGAAGCATTGGATGATGGTAAACATCAGAATTGGGAACCTTGTTTTTACCAATAAGTTCAAAACCGAAACGCTCATAAAATTTAATATTTCTTTCATTTTCAGTATGTAAGTAGCACGGCAAGTTTTGTTCATCAATTTCAGCAAGTTTCATCTTTAATAACTTACTACCATAGTCCTTACCTTGATGCATAGGATCTACGCAAATAAAGCCTAAATACCAATGAGGAAAACTCACATGTTCAATTTGAAATACATTAGCAATTTCTTCAAAGATACTCATTCTCTCTTTAAATAATGGATCTGAAAAATTTTCTCTTCTAACTTTTCGCAATCTTTTAATAAATTCCTTAGATTGTTGACGCGTTTTCTTATCTTTTATTCCATGAGGTTGCCACACAGCAACACCTTCAATATTATTTGATGTAATATATACTTCACCCGATAAAATTCCAAGTAAAATCAAATATTCACTATGAGTAGCAATTTTAGTCTTCCTTTCAGTGGGATCTGGAAAACAATAAACAAATAAAGGATCATCTTGAAAAGCTCGACTAGCTACTTTACTCGCTTCTTCAACTTGATCTTCATGCAATCGTCTAAGTTGAGATAATTCATCCATATTTGAAAAAACACATTCTTTTTTTTTTAATTAAAATTGGATTAATTGAATAATATTAATCATTAAAAAATCAAATATAGTATATAAAATATATTATACAAGAAGTACTTATTATTTTGGTGATTTTATTGAGAATTGGCGCACACATGAGTGTTTCTGGCGGTAAGTACATGGCTTTTGAAACTGGAAAAGAATTAGGTTGTGAAGCAATTCAAGTTTTTGTTAGAAACGTGCGTGGTTGGAGTTCCGGACCTTTAAAAAAGGAAGAAATTGATGAATTTATTAAGAAAAAAGAAGAATTAAAAGATGAGATTTGGCCAGTTATTTCTCATAATAGCTATTTAGTAAATCTAGCAAGTTTAGATAAAGAGAAATTAGAAAAATCATATAATGCCATGGTAGATGAGCTTACAAAAGTAGAACAATTAACTATAGAATATGAAAATATGCATCCTGGAGTTATCCCCATTAGTGATAAAGAGGATATCACTAAAATTGAAGCATTAACTCAAATTGCTGAACAATTGAATAAACTGATCGAAGTAACAAAATCCTCCAAAGTAATAATATTACTTGAAACTACTGCAGGACAAGGCAAAGGTTTAGGAAATAAATTCCATCATTTTAAAACTATAATAGATAAAATTCAAAACAAAAGTAGAATCGGAATCTGTTTTGACACAGCTCATTCCTTTGCAGCAGGTTATGACTTTACAACTAAAAAAGGATATGAGGAAATGTGGAAAGAATTCGATGATGTTATTGGGTTAAAATATCTATTTGCGTTTCATTTAAATGATACAGATAAGGAATGTGGCTCTAGAGTTGATAGACACACTCATATTGGTCAAGGAAGAATAGGAAAAGAACCTTTTGGGTTTTTTATTAATGATGAAAGATTTAAGGATATGCCAGGAATATTGGAGACACCAAAAGGAAAAGATATGAAAGAAGATATTATGAATATAAAAACTCTTAAATCGTTAAGAAAAAAATAATCATTCTTCTACTTCAAACCACATTGGACTTTGATCATCAACAAGTCCATTATAATTAACTGTCAATTCCTCCCCTTGGGGAATATCTTTAATAGCTGAAAATTCTATTGCTTTATTTTCATAATCAAAAAGATATTTTAGATTAGGCTCATAAGAATGATTGATAAATTGACTTACACTGAGAGTAATAGCATTTCTAAATGCGGGCATATGCTCTGGATCTTCCCAGATGTAGCAATAATTATACAAGATAGTTTTATAAATTTTTTTGTATTCTTTATTAGGGATTGGAACCACATATGCAATATCTACAACTGTATCTTTTTTAATTGATTTCTTTGCGAATGCTCCTCTTCCTTTTTTCTCAGAAATAAGTTTCACTTCAATATATTCATGCATAAATATCATTAAATATATAATATTTTATTTGATTTTCTAATGGAAAAATATTAACATAAGAATATTTTTATCTG
>JBHLPN010000353.1:0-3237 GCA_048939445.1 Promethearchaeota archaeon
GGATATTTAGAAAGATTTATTGCTGATTGGGAACGAGAAAACCAGTTAAAAGAATGCCCTGAGTGTAAAGCTCCAAATAATATTAAGGTTGCAATCGTAGGTTCAGGCCCCGCTGGATTAACTTGTGCTGGAGAACTCGCTAGAAAAGGCTATGATGTTACTATTTTTGAAGCTTTCCATGCTGGGGGAGGTGTATTAACTTATGGGATTCCAGAATTTAGATTGCCAAAAGAGATTGTTAAAGATGAAATTGAAACATTAAAAATGCTTAATGTTAAGGTACAATATAATACTATTGTTGGTAAGACTTTAACCATTCAAGATTTAAGGGAAATGGGACACGAAGCCATATTTATAGGAGTAGGTGCTGGATTACCTATGTTTCCTAAAATTCCTGGATTGAGTTTAAATGGTGTTTTGACGGCAAATGAATTCCTTACAAGAGCCAATCTAATGAAAGCTTATAAATTTCCTGAATATGACACACCAATTAAAGTGGGAGAAATTATAACAATTATCGGTGGGGGGAATACCGCTCTTGATGCTTCTAGGGTTGCTAAAAGATTAGGTGGGAAAAAAGTGATTGTCCTCTATAGACGATCAGAATTAGAGATGCCAGCAAGAAAAGAAGAGTATCATCATGCTGTAGAAGAGGGAATTGAATTTCAGTTTTTAACTAGTCCTTTAAGGTTTATAGGAGATGAAAATGATAATGTAACGCAAATTCAAGCTATTAAAATGCGATTAGGTAAACCAGATGAATCTGGAAGACGAAGGCCAATTCCAATTGAGGGTTCTGAATTTTTAATAGAGACTGACACTGTAATTTTAGGTATCGGTGCTAATGCTAATCCAATTTTAACTAAATCACTTCCTGAATTAAAACTTAATAAATGGGGTTATATTGAAACTGATGAGAATAGTAAAACTAGTTTAGAAGGAATTTATGCTGGAGGAGATATAGTTTCGGGCTCTGCTACTGTCATATCTGCTATGGGTGCTGGAAAAAAAGCTGCTCAAGCCATGCACGAATATTTGAAAAATAAATTTGCCTTAATTGATATATAAAAATAAAGAGTATAAGAACGCTCATAACTTTCCCAGATCTTTCCCACAGCAAACTTTTACTGCAATTATTTTATTTAATTAATTATTATTCAATTTAACTAAATAGAAACATAAAATTTCTTCAGATAACTTTTGTTTATAGTAATTAAAATTGAAAAAAATTCAATTCTAAGAAATTTAAAACCAAGATAAAATGAATCAAAACAAGTGAATATAATATGAGTGAAATGTTAGATCCTTTTAAGATTTCTCAGAAACAACTTTCTGATGCTTGCAAGTTAGCTAATTATGATAACGATATTTATAACGCTTTAAGTGAGCCAGAGAGATTTGTTGAGATTAGAATTACCATGAAAATGGATGATGGGACAATAAAGTCCTTTAAAGGGTTTAGATCTCAATATAACTCTGCGAGAGGTCCTATGAAAGGAGGTATTAGATGGCATCCTGATGAAAGTGCTTCCTTAGTAAAAGCTTTATCAGCTTGGATGACATGGAAGACAGCTTGTGTTGATATTCCTCTAGGAGGTGCTAAAGGAGGAATCATTTGTAATCCTAAAGAAATGAGTAACCGAGAACTTGAAACTCTTGCTAGGAGTTATATTAGACAACTTGCTGATTTTATAGGACCTACTATTGATGTTCCCGCGCCAGATGTTTATACAAATCCACAGATTATGGCTTGGATGATGGATGAATATGAAAAAATAGTTCGAAGGCATGCTCCCTCCGTTATCACTGGGAAACCTTTACCATTAGGTGGAAGTGCAGGTAGATCAATTGCCACAGCAAAAGGAGGAGTATTTACTATTAGAGAAGCTGCAAAAGATATCGGTTTAGATTTAAATGGAGCGACAACAGTAGTTCAAGGATATGGAAATGCTGGATCTTGGGCAGCAAAACTACTAAATGATGATTTTGGTTGTAAAGTAATAGCAGTTTCTGACTCTAGAGGTGGTATTTACAATAAAGACGGATTAGATCCATATACTGCAGCAGAATTTAAAGAGAAAACAAGATCGGTAGTAGGCTTAAAAGGAACTAAAGAAATTTCAAATGAAGAATTGCTAGAATTAGAGTGTGATATATTAGTACCTGCAGCACTTGAAAATGTAATTACAAGAAAAAATGCTGATAATATAAATACTAAAATAATTGCTGAACTTGCTAATGGACCAACAACGCCAGATGCCGATCAAACACTATTTGAGAAGGAAGTGCTTCTGATTCCAGATTTTTTATGTAATGCTGGAGGAGTTACTGTATCTTATTTTGAAATGGTACAAGGATATTATAGTTATTTTTGGACAGAGAAAGAAGTTTTTGAAGCATTAGATAGGGTTATGACAAGAGCATATCGATCGACAGTTGAACAATCTCAGAAATTCAACACGCATAATCGTATGGGATCTTATATGATTTCTCTAGAGAGAGTGTTAACAGCAATGCAACTGAGAGGTTGGATTTAAAATTTATATCTTAGTGTATTTATTCTTTTTTCTTTTTTTTTCATGTCTTTCACCCGAATAATGGAACTAAAATAAATAGAAAAACTATTGAAATTCCAAGATGAATAAAGGCAAATAACGCCCCCATCTTTAAAAGACGTTTATAGCTCATATTTTCTACACCTGAATCCCTTGCTATTTTTAAAGTCATCATATCACAAGCAGCCCCTTGGGGAATGAAATTACCTCCAAGATTAATACCAATTATAAATGAAAAAAGCAATGGAACTGAACCGAAATCAGCGGTTAATGTTTGTACTATTGGAATGAAAATTAATGCAGTGGGTGTGTTCGCAACAACCCCAGAGATGAAACTAACAATTATAAGTAAAAGAAATGATATAAGAATGGGGTTAAAGGTTTCGAAAGGAATTGCTGTAAAAATTTCTTGGAATCCTGCTGCTAACATGCAGCCGATTACAACATAAAGGCTTATAAAGAAAAAAATAATTTCCCATTCAATGTCTCTTAGAAGTTCACTCATAGATTTTTTAGTATAACCTTTATTTATAAGAACTAAAATTGTTGTAGAAATTATAGCGGTTAAATACAATAATGGTAGAATAGCAAATAAAATAATTGTTATAATTATAGCAATACTATTAATATAGAACATTTTTTTATTTTTTACCATAATATCTGTATCTATTAAATCTATAAC
>JBHLPN010000354.1:0-3234 GCA_048939445.1 Promethearchaeota archaeon
ATTTAGTTCCATAAAAGATTGATTTTTCCGCTGTATCAAGCCATCTTTCATTTTCTTGTCCTGCTAAATCAAATATACCTACATTTTGATTTAAGCCAGGTAATCTCAAGATTAATGACTCCTCACCGTATGTTGGTTCCAATGCATACTCTAGTAATTTGGTTGAACTTTCACCTTCAAAAAAGATTTTCCGGAGTGTTGTTTTTCCTGCACCTGGAGGCCCTACAAAGATAATTTTTTTACTCATTGTATTCAAGAAGTTTTGTTCTTTATATAATATACATTCTTTAATTTCAGTCTTATTTGGCCTATTATCCAAATTAATTTATTTGCACTAAGAACTTCGGATAAACAAATTATATTTTTAAGGCCAAATTTTTGGTAATTTAGGTTATTCATAATTATATTAATATTAGAGCTTGAGAGGATTAAATGTTCAATATTGTCTTTTGTAGACATGTTTTCAAAAGTTTTGTTCAATTGGGTAATCAGTTTATGTGAATGGTTAATTATCAATGTATTAAAATCCTTAGACATTGATTGCGCTATTATGCTATCATTTAAATTTGTTATAAAAAACATTGTCTTAGAAAATTCTCTAATCATATTGTCTAAAATTGCTTTTAAATATATATTTTCTTTCGAAAAACTGCTTAGTAATTCATAAAATGCATTGTAAAGACCATAAATTAGATTTGGATAAATACTCGTGTAGTAAATAGAAACTTTATATTTTTCTTTAATTTTATTTGAAATATCCATTAAAATCTTCTTTCTTGATATTTTTTCGATCAAATCAATTTTATGAAAGAAAAGAATCAATTTTGCATCGTATGAATTTTCTTTTAAAATCGATAATACCTGTTGAATATCATTCATAATGAGTTGATTGTTAGACACCCATGTTGGATAATCGAATAAATAAATAATGATATCTGTATTCTCAAATACTAAAATTTGGTTATTATCTAATTTATTTTCCAATAAGTCATTTAATTCTTGCCCAGAAGAATCAAATAAACCTAATTTTAAATCTAACCACGAATAAACAGAAGGTATTATTCCTCGTGTTGGTTCTAAGGGATTAGATAGTAATTCTTTTGGATCATTTCCTTCAAAAACAATCTTCTTGATAGTTGTTTTGCCGGTTCCTGCTCTTCCAATTATTAATATCTTTCTTGAAGTCGATTCATCTAAGAATGATGAAATTTTTTCAATAAAAAACCTTTTTCTTTCATCTTTTGATTTTTCTAGCAATTCTCTTGCAAAATCAATGAATTTGAATTTCAAGTTGTATAGATCAATCTTTTCCTTTTCATCCACTATAATAAGAACTACTTCATATCCGACCTTAGCGACTTTTGTTTTATCACAAAAACTTAGAATGATTTGATCCTTATATGAAATCTCAATTAATTCGTCCTTTTTGAATTCTTCTTCATATGAATGAGTCATATATATTTTGTGTATTAAATTGTCTGTTAATTTTAAATCTGGAGGATATTCCATCTCAAGAGTAGCACCCATTTTTGTATCCCAGCTAAAAAAAGCCAAACCTTTTACCATAAGAATTTATTCACCCAAATTTTTCATTTAATTTTTTTGATATTGAAAATGTAAATGTAGAACCTGACCCTAACATACTTGTAAAACTAATTTCACCTCCATGCAATTCTATCAGTCTTTTGGTTAGAGATAGCCCAAGTCCTGTCCCAGGAACAGATCGTACATAAGTTGAATCTACTCTTCGAAATTCCTTAAATATTAAAGGGAAATCCTTACGTGCAATCCCGATTCCTGTATCAGTTACTTTAAAAAGCCACTGATTATACTTTTCCTTTATAGTTAAAGTTATTTTTCCCTCAATAGTAAATTTAATGGCATTAGTTAAAAGATTTAACAAAATTTCTTTAAACCTGAAAGGATCTGCATAAATATATTTTTCTTCATCCAATCCCTTTATCTTAACCTTTAGATCTTTCGTACTATATAAAGGTTTTAAACTTGATCTGATCTGTTCTAGCATATTGCCTAATGAGAATTTTTGAATGTTTAATGATGTTTGTCCAGATTCTATTTTTGATATATCCAAAATATGTTTAATCATATCAAACTGATGCTCCGCTGAACTTTTAATATCATTTATAAATTCTTTTTGTTCTAAATTTAATTCTCCATATACTCCTTCCAATAATAAATCTGTAAATCCAATAATTGCATTCAATGGTGTTCTCAATTCATGAGACATCATAGCCATGAATTCTGTTTTAAACTGTGAGGATTTTACAATTTGATCAAAATATAATTTTTGTTGTTCAAATGATTCATTTAACTCTTTTGTTCTCAATTCTACTTCCTTTTCTAATTCTACTTTAAATTTTTCTTCCAAAAGTTCTGCTTTTTTCTTCTCAGTAATATTTTCACACAATAATTGGATTATAGTTTTACTTTCTTGTTTAATTAACGAAGCTTGAACTTTTATCCAAATATTATTATTTATACCTTTCTTAATCTGAATTTCGATTGGTTTAGGGAAATTTTTTTTAAAAGAAGCTTGAAAAATCGTTTTAAAATAAGCCTTTATATCTAATTGAAAAATGTTATTAAATTCTTCAATAGATTTTCCTATAAAGAAATATTTGTTGAATTTAAATAATTTTTCAACTGTAGAATTAGCATCAATGATAAATCCTTTAAAATCGATTAAAAAAATTGCATTTGGTGAATTATCAAATAAATCTTTATATCGTTTTTCAGCTAATTTTCTGTCTGTTATATCTCTTGAAATAATTAACCATTTAATCTTCTTATCTTTATCTAAAAATGATTGTCCCTTACACTCAAACCATCTCCAATGACCTTCTTTATGTTGAAATCGAATTTCAATCTTGGACTCCTTTTCTCCTGATCTTTCATTCAAAAATTTTATAACTTGGTCTATATCATCTCTATATATAAAATTTATACAATTCTTTCCAAGGATTTCTGCTTTTTGATAACCTAATAATTCCAATACTCCCTTTTCATTAATAAATTCAAAATGAAATTTTAAATTTAATATAAAAATTAAATCATTTATGTTTTCAATTATTAATCTATATCTTTCCTCAGATTTTTTTAACATACTTTCTACTCTATACCTTTGGAGAGCATTTCCAATAATTTGTGAACATATTTTCAATAATAAGAGATCCTGATCCTTCCATTCATGAGATTTAAAAATGTCATCAAAAC
>JBHLPN010000355.1:0-3232 GCA_048939445.1 Promethearchaeota archaeon
ATTAATTATCCTAACCTCTCTGAACGGTTAATTACAGAATAGCACCCAATTTCAATAGTTTTTCTTGTTTTCATAAGTATATATCTCAGTCCATAACATTATAGTTTGTTAAATTAAGCTATTGAGTTTGTTTAATCCCAATTTATTAAAACTTTCTTTATTTTCATTATATTATAAATAGGATTTCATTTTTGAAATCTCCTATATTTACCATATATGAGGAACCAAACGATAGCGTGTTCTCTTTGCATACTCTTCATATCCTGACAATTCTTTCCGAAGAGTACTATCCTCTAAAGCAGTTCTTACAATAAATCCAAGAATCATTACTCCTATAGGAATATAACCCCACCAAGACCCGAGCATCATTGGTGTTGAAAAAAGTAATATTATCTCACTTGCATATCCAGGATGACGAATTATTTTATATGGTCCAGAATCAATAACGATATGATCTCTATCTTCTTGGATACGAACAGTTAATTCAAAATACGGATTTTTCATCATTGCCCATACCCCTAAAATAAAGCCAGGAAAAGAAATAAATATCCCGATAATAAGGAAATATTCTGGCATGAAAGACCATCCAAAAACTACTGCATCTAATGCTATTATTGCCATACTGATAAGAATAATTGGCATTGTTAGAGTTATAAAAATTTTATCAAAGGATTTTGTTCCTTCCTTCACAATTTTACCACGCTCATTTAGCATCCCTGGATTCTTCTTAATTGAAAGAAGAACATTAGCTGTTTGATATATAACACTTATCCCTAAGTAGATCCAAGCATTGAGCCAAAATAATTTTCCAGAAATGAAAAGCAAAGCTAAAAATGAGATTATAATCAGAGAATACCATAATATAATTCCCTTAATTCCTTCCCGATTGAGTTTTTCTTTTTCCTTATTATTTTGATTTACATGCATTATCAATACATTTTTCATGTAATGATTTTCTTTTCAATTTTATCAATTATATTTATTCTTTAATTAATTATGATTGGTTTATTTTCATAATATCCAACTACTAATAGGATTAGGATTATGCTACATGCAAAAAGTTCAAAACTTCCAAAAGGTAGAAATAAAACTGTGAGTATCATTGTTAAAATAAGACTGATCAATCCAATATATAATCCCCATAATAGATTCCTAAAAAGACCTATTGTGGAAATAACTCGCATTAAGGTAAATGCCCAGAAAATAGGCGCTAATGTTAAAGGTTGGGATTCTAATAATTGCTGTATCAGAGGAACATTAAACTTAAAAACTAAATATAGGTTTGGTATTAAATTTAGAGCCATTAGGATAATTATAATACTGTCTGATAGTTCGAGAATAGAATAACACAACATGCAAATCGATGCTGCAAATAACCACTTATTTTTTCTAATTGTTAATTCTCTCATACTGATTTTTGATTTAAAATGTTTGCCCTTTTTAATTTTGGAATTAATGCACCAGTTCTTTTTTTATATTCTATATATTTTTCTCCAAATCTTTTTATTAAATCTTTTTCCTCATAATGAATCATAATTGGAGTATATATAATGATAAAAATTGATGAGATTATTACTAAGAACCAAGAATTAAATATAAAGCCTAGAGCAGGAAACATTGGAAATTCACCGAGGGTTTGGGGATGCCTAATATAATTATAAATCCCTCCATACATTTCAGTTTTTTTAGAAGGGCTTAAGGTTTCAGATCCAGCATCTTTTGCTCCCCTTATCAGAAGATAAGTACCTGGTATCAAGATACTGAGCCCTATAATTATCCCTAACCATATATTTGAGCAGATGATCCACTCATTTACTACAGGGAGTGGAAACCAAATCCACAGAATCAAATTACCTATAGAAATAAACTCGGCTAACCCTCCAATTGAACGGAATTTTTTACAATCTGCCCAAGCTTTATCACCATATTTTTCGGAACGCTTCATAGGCTGGATACTGAGAGTATAGGTATATCCCATTACAAAAAAAGTGCTTAACATTATAATAAAATTGATTATTGCAATTATAACCAATGTTTTTCGCTTCTAAAGTAATAAATTTAATTTAAATGGAGTAATATTCATAAATTTTTATAATTAATTAAAAAAAATAAACGGAAATGAGCTAATTTATATTAAAAATTACTCTTTTCCAAGAATAAATTTAAAAAATTGCCCCCAGTTTTTTGGGCGTACAAAAAAAGCTGGAACTTTTTTTCTATACACCTTATATGAATCTCCAAATCGATTAATCAATTCTTTTTCTTCTACAAAATGAATATGAATAAACATTCCGAAGAGTAAAATAAAGAAAAATATAATTGAATAGAGATTTAATTGGATAACTGCACCTCCTAAACAAATTATAAGCGCACCTGCATAAGTTGGATGACGTAAGATGGAATATATTTTATGATCTTGTAGTTCGCTTTCCTCAGGAAAATATAGATATATTACAGTCATATAATCAAAACCAAATGTAAATAAAGCTCTGATGGACATTAATACCCCCAATATTGCTAAGAATAATCCACAAATTAGACGCAAATATTCAAAAAATAGCGCTATTGGAGAAAAGTATGAACTTAAGGGATTAGTAAGCAAAGAATAGGGAAATTGAGTCCAGAATCCAACATTCCATGCATAAAAAGCAATATAGTTATGAATTACTATACTAAATATAACAACTACACCCCCAAATCCTGCAAGAAATATTTTTTGATAAGAAAATTGCCCATATTTTGATTTCAAGCGATCTCGGTGATACCACATTTGAAATACTAAAAATATTGCAATTATTCCCATCATTAAGATTCCAAAAACAGGAAACCATGGAAGAAAAAATCCTAATAATCCAACTACAGGCAATATTGTGGGTAAAATATCAAATAGGATTTGAATTAATAAACTAACTATCAGGACAGAAAGCAAATAGAGGGGAAGAAATACTATTTTCTTTCCTGAAAATTTAGGTATTTTTTCAAGAAACTTATCCAATCCTTTCAATTTCAATTTTTTTCACTAAATTATTTTTTTTTCAGCTCAATTTTTAACCAGATTGGTAAATTTGCTAAAATTACTTTATTAATAGAATAATTAGTGTTAAATAATGACTTATTTATGAGTTCTTTAAATGTATCTATAGGATATGTCATTTTTAGTTGTTTCTTCAAGAAGGATGGAACCATTTTTCTGTTGAAAAAGCTTTCATTTTGAAGGTTTGATTTTATTCCT
>JBHLPN010000356.1:0-3230 GCA_048939445.1 Promethearchaeota archaeon
ACGAACTTGGAGAGATAAATCTTTGTATAAATATCACTAAAAATAACCAACAACTCAATACCACCAGTGTATTATTATATCCCCGTCTCTTATGGAAATATGAAAAAGTTATTCTATCTTACACCAATATTATTTCTTCATCAATTATTTTTTCTATGCTCATCGGTACAATCTACTTCTTCAGAAAGGATATATATACATGCTCTAGCTGTGGTGCGAAAAAAGTCCATACTGAAATATCCTGCTTCAATTGTGAAAAAACCTTTGAAGTAGATCAGATAATTAAAAGATCTGATTATCAATTAATTTTAATTTTGATATGGACATTTATATTTTTCGAGGTTTCTTATCTTACTTTTACTTTAGTTACATGGTTGATCTTCGAGCTAATTATTCTCTCTTATTTACTCGTAATTCTATGGATAATTGTATATTTTATAATAATAACGAAAAAAATAAAATTATACAAAAAATTGAAAAAATAATTAAAATTAATCAAATAGTTTTTTTTATTTTAAATAAAATCCTTAAATCTTCAAAACCTTAGGTTCTTTCCATTCCTTTCTAAGTATACTAAATAGAGTAATATCTACATAATCTCCTTTCATAAACACCGCTTTTCTCATTATTCCTTCTTTAGCAAATCCTGCTTTTTCAAGAACCCTCTGAGATACTCCATTTTTGTTATCTGTGGTAGCTTGGATACGTTCTATTGCTCGCGAGAGAAATAAGAAATCTACAAAAAGTTTAAGTGCCTCCGTACAGTAACCTTTCTTCCGTTCAGACATAATCATATAATAACCAATTTCCACTAGATTATATGGTCCTCCTTTAACCATAAAATAGATTATAATACCAATTTTTGTACCATCTTTTTTTTCAATTATAAACTCTTTATGATCCTCGGATATTTCACTAAAGCGTATTTTCATTTCTTCTTTTGATCTTTGTAATAATGGAGTATATCTACCCTGAAATTCAAGATTATTAAGCCAATCAGAAATAAGAGGAATCTCTTCAGGTTCCATAGCTCGCAAGTTAATACTAATACCTTCTAACATTCTATATTAAACCTCTAAAATTATTGTTTTAATATGAAAGTATATACTTCTAAAACATTTTAATTTATAAATCTTAAGGATTCTTTTTAGGTAGTCTTATAAAATTCAGCTAGATTTTATAAGCCATATATTTAAATAATTTAAGGCAAATCCAAATATTAATTGATAAATTTAGGTTTATTAAAAAGGATAATAATAGAGGTAAGTGGATAAATGGTTACGAATTTATTTACTTTTCTTGTTGGTGGTAAAGCTGGAGAAGGGGTAAAGAAAGCGGGTTCTGTTGCAGCACATCTTTTTTCAAGCATGGGTCGTCATGTGTTCCAAATGGATGATTATATGAGTTTAATAAGAGGTGGTCATAACTTTTCTGTAGTAAGTACCACACCTGAATGGATTAGCAGTCATTATATGAAAGCAAATCTGGTTGTTAATTTTGATAAAAGAAGTTGTGAAACTCATATGAACGATATTACAGAAAATGGGATTATAGTCTATAATTCGGATGAACAAGAACTTGAAAATGCTATTGGAATCCCGTTAACCTCGGAAGCAGAAAAATTTCCAATGAAGAAATTAATGTTTGGAGTCGGTGCTGTAGCGATTTTAGCTGCAGCAATTGGATTTGAAAAAGAAGAAATGAATAATATTATTAGAGAGGAATATCCAAGAGGGATTGAAAACAATATTGAATTTGCAAGTACAATTTATGATGTTATATATCCTGATTGTGGAAGTAAATTCATTTTAGAGAAGGGAGCTAAGAAAAGGTCTATAATTACAGGAAATGAAGCAATTAGTTTGGGTGCTATTGCTGGGGGATTAGACGTGTATTATGGTTACCCCATGACCCCTGCATCAACAATCTTGCACACACTTGCTCGCGAAGCTGAAAATTTTGGTTTAGCTGTAGTTCATGCTGAGAGTGAAATAGCAGTTATTAATATGGCTATCGGCTCAGCTTTCACAAGAGCTAGAGCTATGGTTGGGACAAGTGGAGGTGGTTTTTCTTTAATGACTGAAGGTTTCTCTTTAGCTGGTATTACCGAAGCGCCTGTTTTAGTTATATTATCTCAGAGACCGGGTCCAGCAACAGGAGTTCCCACTTACACAGAACAGGCTGACCTAGCTTTTGCCTTGACTGCAGGTCATGGAGATTTTTTAAGAATAGTTGCCTCTCCTAGAACAGTTAGAGAAGCATACTACCTTACCGCTGAAATGTTAGATTTAGTATGGAAATTTCAAACACCAGGAATTTTACTAACTGAAAAACACCTTTCAGAAAGTAGTATGACGGTTGAAATTGATTTAGAAAAATCTAAATGGGCAGAGCCAAAAATGCATAAAGATGGCGATTTTAAACGATATCTAGATACTGATGATGGAATTTCTCCAATGTTATTTCCACCATCAAAAAAAGTAATAAAATGGAATAGTTGTGAACATGATGAATTTGGTATAACAACAGAAAATGCTGAGAAGATATCTTTTATGCATGATAAAAGAAATAAAAAGTTAAAGACACTTATAGAATACTTAAAAGGGCAAGATACTGTTAGAATAATTCGAGGAGAAAATCCTACAAATATTTTTACATATGGCTCAACTTATATGAGTGTTTTAGAAGCTCTTAGATATGGGAATCTAAACCCGACAATTGTTGCACCAATATATTTGAGTCCATTGCCCATATGGGAACTTGAGGAATTTAAAAATCAAGAGAATATTGTCATCGAGCAAAGTTCTACAGGACAATTCACTAAACTTTTGAATGAAAAAGCGGGATTAAAGGTAAGAAGTACAATTATGCAATATAATGGACGTCCATTCGATCCAATTGAATTATCAGAAAAAATTAAGGAGGTATTCTAAAAAAATGGAAGATCTTAAAACAAATGCTGAAATTACATGGTGTCCAGGGTGTGGAAATTTCGGTATTTTTACAGCAATAAGGAATGTAATCCCCAGATTAGAACAAAAAGGTATTAAAAGAGAGAATATTATTATGACAGCTGGTATAGGATGCCATGCAAAAATTTTTGATTATCTTAATTTAAGTGGGATTTATGGACTTCATGGACGTAATTGTTCTAATTCTGAAGGTATTAAAATAGCAAATCCTGACTTAAAAGTAATTAATTTTTCTGGAGATGCAAATGGATTAGCAGA
>JBHLPN010000087.1:0-10313 GCA_048939445.1 Promethearchaeota archaeon
TATCATAGAAATGAAATGCCAGGAATATATTATATCAAAGAACTCGCTAATCATTTTAAAAATAATGTAGTTTGGTTAAATCCCGAGCTTATAAGGCCTGAATGGGCTCCTTGGACACGAAAGATTATTTCTAGTATCATTCCAATGTTTGATTTAACAGTTGAAGGAATTGAAGAAGCAATGGATTATCTTAGAAAAGACGGTAAAAATATGTATACTACAGTCCAAATGTTAAAAGGATTAAATTATTAAAGATTTTAAGAATTAGATTAAAACTATTTATTCAATAATAATTTGTTTTATTATTTTTTCTAATTCTTTCTCTATGATAAATTTCTTTTTATTGATAATAGAATGCACTTTACCTAAAATCTTATCTAAATATTTAGTATAATTTTTAATACCCATCTGTTGGCATTTCATTCTAATAGCATCTCCATGCAATGTAGTAGGTCCAAAAATAATTTTTTCTTCTTGACCAACAACTTCAGGTTTATAAGGAGTAAAACACATCCAATATTTTTCTTTTTCCAGCGCACCCATAACATGTAGTTCGCTTTCATGTAAAAAAGTATTTCTTCCTACAATTGGTTTATTATAAGGTAAAGGAATCCCTGAGATTTTTTCAATATATTTACTTAAATCATACAATTTCGAAAGATCAATTCCGGTGTCCATGCCATACAACATTTCTAAAGCAACAATTACCTCTTCAAATGATGTATTTCCCGCACGATCCCCCAATTTATTTACAACAAGATCCATAAAAGTTGCTCCTTGTTCAATAGCTGCGATTGTGGAAGCAGTTCCTAAACCAAAGTCATCATGAACATGAATACCAATAGGGATTTCTTTTACTATTGGTTTAATTTGTTTAATTATATATGAAATTGCTGACACATTACACGCACCAACTGTGTCATATAACATGATCATTTCCACTCCATTTTTGATACTTTTCTCAATAGCTTTAATTAATATTGGTATTTCAGTTCTAGTTGCATCAACACAATCTAGTATTGCTACTCCTCCCAATCTTTTTATCCTTTTTAAAACTGAAGGGATAAGAGAGATCATAACTTCTGGGCTTATCTTTTTATCTCCAGTAAATAACTGTAATTGCCAATCAGTTAAAACGATTCCAAAGCCCACAAAATCAACTTTTGCTTCTAAAGCTTTTTTAATTTCCTCAGTCCAACCAGTTGGATTAGAGCTCAAATGACAATACGTTTTTAAATTAATACCCAATTCCTTAATTTTGTTGGCTAAATTCCATTGGTCTTTAACCTTTCCAATATATCCACAATCGATATGTCTTACACCAATATCCTCCAATTTTTCTGCAATTTTTAGTTTCTCTTCTAATTTAAAAGATACACCTGGCGTTTCTTCTCCTTCTCTGATTGTTGAATCTCTTACAAATACTTTTTCTGGAAGATTAAAAGAATCAGTTACTTCATTCAAGTAATTCATTGGAGATACCCACCATTTATCATTAAACCATTTAGTCTTTCTATGTAAAAAATTCATTTTAGAATCAGCCATTTTAATCCCTTTCTTATTTTTCTACAAAATTCAAGTTTGAAAAAGTAGATTAATTTATAATTGAAAAAATCTAATGATTAAATAGAATATTAGCACAATCTAAATTAAAAATTATTGAATATACTAATTTGACGAAAATGATTAAAATTTCTTCTATTAAGATATTAATCTTAATAACTCTGTTTTCTTCTGCCTTATTTAGCATTATTACACCAATGGCAGAAGAATTAACTTTAGCTTTAAATTTAACAAATCAAGATCAAGTAGCTTTTATCAATTCAATGTTTTTAATAGTTGGTGCCTGTTTTTCACTTATATGGGCGCTTCTAGGCGATAAATTTCCTCGTAGAATATTATTAATTATTGCTACTTTTGAATGGTCTACATTAACATTATTAACAATCTTATCAACCAATTTTCAATCTTTATTATTGTTTCAATTGTTAACTGCAATTGGTTTTGGAGCAGTTTTACCCCTTATTTTTTCATTAACGGTAGATTTAGTTGAACCTGAAAATCGTGGTAAAAAATTTGGCGTTTTAAGTGCAGTTTATGTGTTAGGGAACGGTTTAGGGCAAGTTCTTTCAGGATTTTTAATTGAATATTACACATGGCAAATCCCCCTTATCATTATTTCAATTGGTGGTTTTATTTGTATTACATTATTATTCTTAAATCAAGAACCTTCGAGAGGTGGAAAAGATGATTTATATTCCCTTGATAGAATAGATTATAAAATTAAAAAAGAAGATCTCAAAAAAATATGGAAAATAAGGTCTACTTCATTGATTTTAATTTTGAATTTTGCGATCTTCCTTTCTATTGGAGCGATATCTTCATTTTTTATATCTATGCTTAAGAATGATAATGATTTTTCACTAAGCTCTACTTTAGCAACTGTGTTTTTGATAATTGTATTTGGAAGTCAGGTACCAAGTGGACCAATATTTGGAAAATTAGGAGATAAAAAGCGAAAAACTGATGATAACGGGAGGATGAAAATTGTATTGATTTGCTTATTTTTTGGGTCTATTTCATACATAATTGCCTACTCAATAACTTTCATATCTAAAAACATTATTACTGCCTTCATTATCCTTGGTATTACTTTTTGTGGAGCTTTTCTATTTGGAGGTATTGATCCCCTTACTCAAGCAACATTAGGTGAAATAAATCCCCCTCAAATAAGATCAACAATTTATTCAATAAACTACTTAGCATATTCATTTGGAAGAAGTGTTAGTCTCTTGATTCTTGGTCAATTATTCTTAACATTTAATAGTCAATATACACCAGGTTATTTTATTTTATCAATTATTGCTTTAGGTTGTACTTTAATTCTCGTTCCAATTTTAAAATTCCTACCAAGAGATATTGAAAATATAAAATCTAAAGAATTATAGATTAACTATCTATATTATGAAAATTAACGAAGATCTATGCAATGGATGCCAACAATGTATCATAATTTGTCCAACAAACGCCATTAGTTTAATAGAGAATAAAGCAATTATTGATAAGGATTTGTGTGTTGAATGTTATGTGTGTTATAGAGATGCTGGATGCCCTGTTAAAGCAATAAGACCTGAAAAGTTAAAGTGGCCTCGAATAATTCGTAATCCATTCAGCAGTGTAGTGGCAACCCATAGATTAACCGGTATTCCAGGGAGGGGAACCGAAGAGATGAAAACTAATGATATAACAGGGCGTTATAAAACTGGAGAAATTGGTGTTGCAATTGAATTAGGACGTCCAGGTGTGGGAACACGACTCTCTAATATTGAATTATTTACAGCACGATTGGCTGAAATTGGAGTAACTTTTGAAGAAGAATCTCCTATAACTGCTTTATTAATCGATGATAAAGGACATTTAAATGAAGAAGTAAAGAAAGAGAGAGTACTTTCAGCAATAATAGAATTTATAATTCCTCTCGATAAGTTTCCAGAAGTATTACAGATCATCAGAGATATAGAAAAAACCATTGATACTGTGTTTACCGTAGGGATTGTATCTAAGATTGAAAATAATGATACTTCCTCCATTTTAGATCTAATAAATCAGCAAGGATTCGAAGTTGCACCTAATGCAAAAGTAAATATTGGCTTAGGCAAGCCAGTAATTTAAAGAGGTGAATAGACTGACACATTCGTTGCATAGAATTGGAACTTATGAAGATTTAAAAACAGATTATGTCATATTAGCATGTTTAGCAAAAAATTTAAACAGAGAAACTCAAGAGGGAAGGAAAGGATTAATTAAAATAGCACGAATCCTAAAAAAAAATAGTCCCATAAATATAATCCCAGAATTCACTTGGAATATTTCTCCAGTTGTCACTGCGGTCTATGATAATATTGAAACTGTTAAAGGAATCGTGAAAACTCTAAAAGAGGAAGATATCGGAATTTCTATTGTTGTGAGTGGACTAATCTCTGAAATCAAACAAGCAGTTGAAGAAATTGGCTTACATATGCATACAGTTCATTTTTCTTTAGGAACTTTTGGTAAAAAGGAGTTGTTACCCGATAAAAAAGTATTAGAAATTTCAACTATGTGTGGGCATCATTGTATTTCACCTCAGTCAATCAGGTATTATTCTGAGCTTATTAAAAAGGAAAAAATTACTGTGGAAAAAGCCGCAAGAAAGCTGGCAAAACCATGTGTGTGTGGAATTTTTAATATTAATAGGGCAATATCAATTCTTGAGCAAATGAAATGAAAAATTATTTAATTAAATGTTTTAAATTGTTTAGTTCTTTAACGGTATCAAAACTTTTTATTGGATTATCTTTGAGTTCTAAAACCTCTAGATTAACCAGATTAGGTAGAATATTAATTTCCTTAATCTGATTAAAAGAAAGATTCAAATATTTAAGGTTTCTTAAATTCTCTATGCCATTAAGTTCTTCTATCTGATTATTACTTAAATCTAACTGTTCAAGGTTAATTAGATTCTCTAATCCTTCAATTTTTCTAATTTTATTGTTATTTAAAAGAAGAGTTTTTAATTTCTGCAGATGATCTAAATTCTCAATTTTGGAGATTTGATTACCACTTAATTCTAAATCTTCCAAATTAATAAGTGAGTCTAATCCGTTAATTTCAGTAATTAAATTAAATTCAAAATGAAGTTTTTTTAAGTTAATGAGATGCTCTAACTGTTCAATTTTAGCAATCTTATTCTTCTCTAAATAGATTGCCTTTAGGTTAGAATAATTTTTCAATTTTTTTATTTCACCTATTTTATGAATACCAAAACTTTCTAAATACAAATTACCATCATTAATGAAAACTCTTTTTTTACCTATCTTTACAAAATCCATAATTTAACCTTAGAAATCTCTAATTAATAGTAAATCTAATTAGCACCATAAAGAAAATAATCTTTTAGGTTATAATTTAAAACTAAGAATTTTTTTGATGATTTTATAGCAATATTATCAAATAAAGATTTATTCCACTTTTCTAAGCATATTCTCTTCAATTGATATATTGAGGGAGTCATAGAATATGGATGAATATTTCTGATAAAATTCTTTCTTTTTTCCAATAATAAACTCTTTCCCTTCAAATTTAATCTTACCGCTGGACCAAAAAATAGAGCCTTGATTATCTAAGTTAATATCATCTCCTTTTTTAACAATATTGCCCGATTTAATTACGTATTCTAAATCTGATAAAGCTAACTTTAGAGATTGATAATCCTTTGAAATATCCGTTTCTTTAATATCAATATCTAAGATATTTATATCTCCGTCTGCCCCAATACCAAGATTACCCTTAATATTTCCTAATCCTAGAGATTTTGCTGGACTTGCTCTTGTTATAGATATAAAATCAGAAAAATTCAAAACATTTTCATTATCTTGAATGGAATTCTTTTGTATAAATTCCTTGTTCATTCCATTCATGAAATTATCTCGAGCTTCAGTGCTTACCAACCATGTAGCAATTTCAGGAATATCGGTAATGTTTGCATAATTTGGAAAATTTATTGAAAAACTTACTTGAAATTTATTTTTAATATTTAAAGCCAAATCGAGAGCATTTGCCCATAAAACACAATCATGGTAATTATTTTTATTGAAATTTCTCATTGAAACAAATGAATCTCCTTCAAACTCGATAGCAGAACTTATCAGTTTAATTGGGTTATCTATAATATCAGCAGTTAACATGGAACTTATTAGTCTTCTATCTGAAGTTATTAAGGGGTTTACCTGATTGAATCCTATAAATGCTACATCAATATCAATATCCTGATTTTCATTTAAAAAATTGATAAACTCATTATTATCCCCATCATCACTATAAGTATTAGCATGAGCAATATGAAATATTTGATCTCGCATTATATTTAAATTAGATTTTTGATTAATTTCCAAATTTAACGCTTTAACTTTTTCTAATACCGTAAAAAGATTCTTCTTACCAATATCAGTCTCATAACCCTCAATATGAGCGTGAATTGAATGGGGTAACCCTAATTTTTCAACACACTTTACTAAATTTTCGTATACATCTAAAGCTGAGAAGTTATATAATCTTCCCGTTTGAGAAATATTGCCTCGTAATTCTCTAAGATTCCATGTTTCATTTTCGAATGGATTATAGACTTTGAATCCAAATCCATACGTTTTCGACAAAATATCAGAGAGAAATACTGCCATCTCATCAATTTTTCCTCTTTGAAGTTCAAGTTCTAAAGGCCAAAAATTACTTATATTTAATAGCATAGCCTTATCGAGCACTGGTAATTGTTTAAAGTTAAAAATAGTTTGTTTCGCTAAAGAGGGAAATACATTAGCTTCAAGAATAAAAGTATATCCTTTAGAAAGATAATTTATTGCAATATTTTTTAATGGTAAACCTCTCCAAATTTCCTTAAACTTATTATGATTTGTTCCTAATAATCTTGCCCAATTAACTTGTTGAGAAGCTACATGAGTATGTATATCTATAGCTGAAGGTACAACAGTTTTTCCTTTTGCATTAATTTCTCTAACATTCTTTTGGCTACTAAATTTTTCAATAATTTTACCAGATTCTATTAAAATATCCTTTTTTTCACCGTCAATACTGTTGACAGGATCAAACACTAAACCATCTTTAATAATTAATTTATTCATCTCTAAACTCCCCAATATTTCATTCTTTAATTGAATTTAATATCTCTTGTATTTCTAGAACTTTATCGCTTGTAACTTCCACATTTACTCCTATATTCTTATAAAATAGTTCATTTTTCTCGATTCCAGTAATTTGATTTGCCCAAATTGATACTGGCATAATAATAATTCCTATTGGAACATCTTCATCTTCTATTGGCTTTATAACAACAGTACCAAAATTATTATTCAATCGAAGATTTAGGTTTGAACTAATATTCAAGTTTTTAAAATCTTTAGGATTAATGAACCCTATCGCTAATTTCTCTTTCAAAGAACTATTATCTCCAAAAGAAAACTCCCTTACTTGATCATTATCAACCATTCTTACTGTATTAACAATCATTTCCATAACTTCAGCCCTCCTTTAATGTTTCAATAAATTTATCTAGAATTTCCTCGTCAGTAAGAACACTGCTTGGAGGGTTCAATATTTTTTTTAACTCAATTGGTACATGATCTATTCGATAAGCTAATCCTCCACATTCTATTCCTGTTATAGCTGATGGGAGGACTATATCTGCAACATAAGATGTGGCAGACTGTTTATTATCAATAAGGATTAACGGTTTTGTCATTAATTTCTTACTTATTCTAGAAGGGAAATGTGAAATGGGATCACTTCCTACAATTATAGAACAATCAAAATCTCCCTTTTCTATTTTCGATACTATTGTATCAGATGTTTCGACTAATTGATTATTTGAGAACTGCAAACTATGATTTTTACCGAAAGCTGATAAGGCGATATGATCAAAACCTGCCATATTATAATGACCTCCTAACATTACAACAGAAATACGTCCTTTTTGTTGCTTTGTATTAACTAACTGTACCAATTCAAGTAATTCTTTTATGGTACTTGTATCTTTTTGAGGTTTCAAAAGTCCCTGACCAATAAAGATCACTCCATTTTCAGCACCAGTTAAATGAAGTAATAATCTTTTAAGATCATCTTTATCAATGCCTGCAACACCAGTTTCTGGTATACTATCTGCTTTACAGCATTCTTCTTTTAAAACGCGAATTAAATCAATATCTTTACCCATTTCGATTTGAAGTGCTACATCCCTTACTCCCATTACACCAAATGAGGCAGTTTTTACCGGGTCTATAACAATTAAAGTTTTAATTTCTCTTCCAGTCATCCTAAACTTGCCTCGTGAAAAAAGAGTTTTATTCAATAGGCGTGGAATCGATTCTGCTGCATTTGCACCCCATAAAATTAATAAATCCACTTTATTAATAATTTCTGCGATTGTAGTTAATGTAATTCCAGTTTCTTTTGATGTATTTAAAACTTTTCCCTGACAAATTATAGAATTAGAATCAATAAATCCATTGATTGATTGCGCAAGTTCAAGCCCCTTCAATTGAGCTTCGCAACTAACTGTTGAAAACCCATACAAAAGAGGTTTAGAGGAATTTTTAATAATTTTAATAGCTTTATCTAAAGCATCATCAAATGATACTTTCTCTAATTTTCCATTCTTTTTAATTAGAGAACTTACTATTCGATTTTTAGCAGTTATTTGATCAAATCTCTCTTTTCCTTTCAAACATGCTCCTAAAACTTCATCAATATACAATCCATCACTTCTAACGATAATATCATCACATAAAAGAGAGCACCCTGAACATGTAACACGTTTACCAACCATTATTCTTTACACTTTTAAAAAGAAATTTGTAAATAAAAAATAATAATCATACATAATCAATTTTAACAGCATCACGAGGACAGTATGTCTCACAAACTCGACATTCTCTTTCTCGGCCTTCTGCTTCTATTCTTCGGCAGTGTTCCAAATTTAATAATTCACATTTCCCACCTTTAACTTGAAATAATTGATGTTTTTCTGGCGGATAATCTGGTGCTTTCCCACTTAAGGTGGGAGGACAATATCTCGCATTTACCGGACATACTGTAACACATATCCCACACCCATCACATAAATCAGTATCTACATCAATTCTGAGCTCTTTTTCTTTACCTTCCTCAGTTCCTAGTAATTCCTTTAATTTATCATAATCCTTCTTATATTTAGGTTCTAAAAGTGGAGTACAATCGTCGACTTTTACTTTACCTTGTAATAAGTCTAATGCAAAAGCCATACAAGTAGGTTTCCCACACTTTTTACAGTTGGTCTTTGGTAAAAATTTATAGAGCTCCATGAAATTACTAACTGGAATTCAACAACACCTTCAATTTTTAAATTTTCTTCGCTTTCGAGTAATGAATAATATTTTGAGATTTATTAATTTCTTTAGTTTATTTATTATAAATAACTCATAATAGCAATTAAAAATATAATTAAAAATTAGGAAAATTTCATAAATTATTATCGAAATAAATAAAGTATCTCTAATGTTTCCAATAATTAATTAAGAAGAGATTAAAATCTTATCATTCAAAAAAGTGAACTATAATTATGTCAGAAGAAGATATTCCAGATATTAATTTGAAAGAAATGATGTTGGATGAGCGAACTAAGAATATTAAAAAGAATATGGAAAAAATAAAACATAAAATTGTTATTATTTCAGGGAAAGGGGGTGTTGGTAAAACTACTGTAGCAATTAACCTTGCTATGAGTTTAGCTAGTGTAGGATTAAGAGTTGGAATTCTTGATGTTGATATAACCGGCCCAAATGTTATAAAAATGCTGGGTATTAGCCCAGAACTGAAGCCTAGGGTTGATATTGAAGCTAAAAAATTTTATCCTATTGATGGACCTCTAAAACTTAAAGTTATGAGTATGGCATTTTTAACTCTCACACCTGATGAGCCAGTAATTTGGAGAGGACCTATGAAAATGAGCGCTGTACGACAATTTTTAGGCGATGCTGAATGGGGCGAACTTGATTATTTAATATGTGATTTACCGCCTGGAACTTCCGATGAGACTCTAGATATTCTACAATTGATACCAGATGAAAACGTTGTAGTTGTCACAACTCCTCAAGAGGTTGCTTTAATGGATGCTCGAAAAACCATCAAAATGGCAATGGTGATGGATAGAAATATCCTTGGTATAATAGAGAATATGTCTGGCTTTAATTGTCCACATTGTGGGGATTATATTGATTTATACCCCCCGGGTGGTGCGGAAAAAGCTAGTACTGATTTTAGTGTGTCTCTATTAGGGAAAATCCCTTTTGAAATTGAAGTAAGCCAACAAGGCGACCAAGGTCTGCCATTCATTTTAAAATACCCTGAGAGTAAATCAGCTAAGGCATTTAAAGAAACAGTCAAAAAAATAAGGAAAATTTTAGAAAAATAGTTATTTACTTTTTTTTCTTAATAATGAAATCATTAATTGTATGTGTCACCCTCACGAATCTATGAAACTTGATAAACTTATTGTTCGAATGGTATACCTATTTTCCAGATAATATATCCTATTATTAAAATAATTCATTAGATGATTTTATTAGACAATATAATTTTTAGTTACTTAGAATATTAGTTAGATTAATAACAGGGATCATCATTACTAAAGATAGTAAGGGTATTAAGGGAATTGTAATTTGTGAAGAGAGTGGTCAGTATCTTCTTGATCTTATTTTAGACACAAAGATTAATCCAGTTTTACT
>JBHLPN010000357.1:0-3224 GCA_048939445.1 Promethearchaeota archaeon
GGATTATATGCAACTCTAGCATCGGCACATTTTCATAAATATGGAACAACAGTGGAAGATTTAATGAGGGTTGGAATCAAGAATCATGAAAATGGAAAGGAGAATCCTTATGCTCAAATGCAGAGTTCTATTTCTGATATGATGAAAAGTAAGATAGCTAAAATCGAGAAATCAGGAGGAGAAATTCCAGATTGGAAAGATGAATTTGACTTTCTTAAAAGTAGATCAAACCCAATAATCGCATATCCTTTAAGGTTATTTGATTGTAGTTTAATCACCGATGGTGCCGCATGCGTCTTCTTAGCAGCCGAAAATGTAGCTAAAAACTTTACTGATAACCCAATATGGATTACTGGTACTGGCCAAGGTAGTGCTGCCTTATCTTTACATGATAGAAATGATTTAACTAGTTTTATTGCTTCAAAAGAAGCAGCACGACAAGCATATGAGATGTCAGGATTGAAACCTAAAGATATTCAGGTTGCCGAAGTTCATGATTGTTTTACAATAGCAGAAATTGTAGCTTTAGAAGATTTAGGATTTTATGAAAAAGGTAAAGCAGTTGAAGCAATTAGAAATGGAGAAACAAAGAGAGATGGTTCGTTACCAATAAATACGAGTGGAGGTTTAAAGAGTAAGGGTCATCCAGTTGGTGCAACTGGAGCAGCATTTTGTGTGGAAGTATTCAAACAAATGAGAGGTATCGCTGAAAGAAATAGACAAGTGAAATTTGATGTAGAGAGAATGATGGTCCATAATTTGGGTGGTTCTGGTGCTACATGTGTAGTAACAATATTTGAAAAATAGAGGTGTAAAAAATGATTGAAAGTGAACGAGATTTTACAATAAAAAGCTATTTAGATTATTTATCTGAAAAGAAATTAATGGGTTCAAAATGTAAAGATTGTGGAGAAACATATGTACCTGTTAGAAAGCTATGCACTAAATGCAATAAGGCAAATATGGCCTGGAAAGAAATGTCCGGTAATGGTGAAATTGCTGCTTTTACAAGTATTACGGTGGGAACTCCATTTTTTGTTGAAAAAGGGTATGATAGAAATAAACCTTATTGTTTTTCAGTGATAAAATTAGATGAAGGTCCTATGGTAAGTGGACAGTTGATAGGTGTTGATGAAAGTAAACCTGAGACAATTCATATCGGAATGCCTGTTAAAGCAACCTTTATTGAAACTGAAATCAGAGGAGAAACAAGGGTAGACTTAGGTTTTGAGCCTAAATAAACTCCTTTTTTTACTTTCTTTATTCTTTATAATTTTAGAATTAAAAATCAATTTTATTTTTAATATTTGGTGATTTTAGATAAAAAAATTGTATAAAATCTTGATTCCAGTCTTAATTACATCAGTTTTAATTATTTCTATTGTTTATTTATATTTGCCTTCACCGCCCATTAATCTCCAAAACTACGAAAAAGATTTGCAATTTAATAGTGATAATGCTTATTCTTATATACAAGATCAATTAGATATTGGTTTTCGAATACCTGGAACACAAGAACGAGTAAATTGTGCTAATTATTTTATATCAAAATTTGAGGAAATTGACAATAATTTTACTTATTTTCTTCATAATTTTACTACTCATTTAACTGAATGTCAAAATATTCTTTTTAAACTTAATGAAAATAA
Organism: Promethearchaeota archaeon; assembly: GCA_048939445.1. Classification (GTDB taxonomy): domain Archaea; phylum Asgardarchaeota; class Lokiarchaeia; order Sigyniarchaeales; family SOKP01; genus Loki-b32. The sequence continues at coordinate 1,650 of JBHLPN010000357.1, forward strand.
TTCGAATATAGTAATATTAGGAGCGCATTATGATTCACGTGCGAAAGCAACAAAAGATCCTATAATCACAAACAGAAATAACCCTGTTCCAGGTGCAAATGATGGAGCAAGTGGTTGTGCCGTTTTAATCGAACTTGCTAATATCTTTTTTTTAGAACGAGAGAATTTATCATGTCAAATATGGTTTTTGTTTTTTGATGCTGAAGATCAGGGTAGAGATTATGCATATGGAATTGATGAATGGGATTGGTCTGAAGGTTCTCAGAGATTTGTTTCTGAAATTAACAATTTTTATAATTCAACAACAGAAAGATTTGATTGTATGATTTTGTTAGATATGGTTGGTGGTACTAATTTACAATTTATCAATGAACAATACTCAACTTCAACTTTGTTAGATGAATTATTTGAAATTGGCAGACAATTAGGTTATTCAAACCAATTCCCATATAGCCCGGAACGAGCATCTATTATAGATGATCATTTAGCATTTGTAGGCAAGGGGATTCCTTCAGCTGATTTAATAATTAATTTCTGGGATAATCCCGGTTGGTCTTATCACCATACAACGCAAGATGATATTTCACATATCTCTAATACTAGTCTTGAAATTACAGGAAAGACGGTCGAGCAATTTATTTATAATAATTACATTAATGACCCAATTAATACATATCAAGGGAATTTTCCATGGAGTCAAGACAGAAATTTGCTAGATGTAAATGTTTTTATTTTTCTTGTAATAATTATAGCCATTATTGGAATTTCTATTGTTGTTTTCATTTTTACAAGGAAAACTTCAGAAAAGGAAGTAGAATTACTAAAATCCTAAAAAATCCTATTAATTATCCTTTATTCTTGAACCACATTGGTAAAAAAATTTACCTTTATTTCTTAACACCTAAGATTGCTCGATGTCTCTTTCTATCATTGTAGATTTCCAATATGGTGAATGAACTAAATACTTCGTGAATTTCTTCCATAGTAAAAAAATGATGAGGAAGTCCTTTTTCTTGCCCTGATTGCGGTAGATATGTCCCTTTCTCAATTTCTTTTAACTTCCACTCATCTAAATCGGTTCTACCTTCCAATCTTGGGAACGTTATAAATATGATACCACCCTTTTTTAAAACCCTTTCAATTTCACTTACTGTAAATAAAATATCTTTCATTCTATTATGATGGATAACTTGGATTGAAATTATCGCATCGAAAAAATTATCTTCAAATGGAAATTTCTCTTCCATTCTATGAAGTATTATTTCAGCTTTTAGATCTTCCTCTGATAGCCAATGTTTAGCAATCGAAATTCCTTTTGGTGAAGCATCCATTCCATAAACTTCAAACCCTTTCTTTGAGAAATATATAAGATGACGACCAGTTCCAGATCCTATATCCAATATCTTCTGCACCCCCTTCTCTTCAAAGAGTTTAACAATTTTCTCCATATCTTGGTGAGGTTCAGTGAAAACTTTACCCTTTTCAGAAAAAATCTCGTCCCAATCTGGCATATTGACTATCAAGCCTTAAAAAAGAATTAATCATAATTGCAATCCCAGAAATACCTTCCATGTT
>JBHLPN010000358.1:0-3224 GCA_048939445.1 Promethearchaeota archaeon
TGCTTTAAAGAATTTTGGACTTAAAGTTATTTTTGAAAGAGTAGGGAGTTTACCAAACCATTTTTCTCCAACATATCTGTCATTACTAGTATTATGCTTAGAAAGATCATGGTTTATATATGCTTCATAAATATATTTTCTTGCTTGTTTATTTTCATTAAGTAATTCTGTGTATAAGCGCCATAGCGATTTTACATAAGAACCTTCATTGTAGATTAAGTATTCAAGGGCATTTCCATTCTTAAAATATGTAAATAAGATACGCTTAACTTCTTGGTCATATTTCGATAATTCTAATCTATTAAATTTACTATCTTGTTCAAATAGCGGTTTTAACGTATTTGTAGCAATATCAGCGCACGCAACTCCTGGTAATAAACCTTCATAAAAAAAAGCAGTCACAATTCCCGCTGCTTCACCAAGAATGATAACACGATCTTTTGAGAAGCTTTTAATAGGATGTTTAGAGATATCACCTACCACCGCAGTTGTTAAATCATATTTTAAACCATTAATGAAAGGTTGGATTCTTTGATAATTTTTTAAAATTCTATCGAGTTTAGATAAAATTACTTCTTTAGATTCATGTTTTTCACCGAGTAATCCAGTAGATATTCGTTCCTTTCCTTTATTAAAGAAAAAAGGACCATTTCTACTTATTTTAGGATTAATATGAAAAGTATAATTATACTCTAAATTCTCGTTAATTTTATCTTCATTTCCAAATAAATGGAGATAGGCTCCTGTATACGAATCTGGAATTTCAAAACCTAAAGACCGTTGAAGTTCAAAACCACGAGAACCTGTTGCCAGAGCTAATAGTTTTGTGAAATAAGATCCTCCTTTTGAATTGAGTATTTCTAAGTGATCGCTATGCCTAATAATCTGTGAAATTTTTTCACCAGAATTAAAACTCCCTCCGTGTTGTTCAAGTTGGTTAATTAGTTCTCCTATGAGATTCTCCGTATAGCAAATATTTCCTAAAGGAATTCCAAATTCTGTAGAATCAATAACACCATTAAACTCATCGCTCATATAATTAGATTTTGTATGAAGGCAAGGAAAGATATTTTTATTATCCCACTCAATTTCTTCTTTAATAAAGGGACGATTATGTTCAGGAAATATATTTGTTCTTATTGGGATTTCTTTATCATAATCTTGAGCTTCAATTAGAAGCGTTTTAACATATTTTGAAATTTTAGAAGCAAATGTTGCACCAGCAATTCCCGCGCCAATGATTATAACATCATACACAGTTCATCAATTCTCTTGAATGAATCTAAATAATTTGTTATAATCTTTCTATTATTTTTAATTTTTAGTTGGAAAGTTTTTATAGGTGTGAATTCGTACAATAACATGAATAAAAATTTTTATTAATCTAATCTAACAAAAAAATAAATTCAATTTAAAGGTGGTAAATTATAGGATTAAAATTGGCTTCAGGATTTGCTATAACTGCGTTATTCGCTCTGATGTATGCTGTTGTCTTCGTGATAGGGATCTGGTTTTTACCCTCAAATATATGGGGCCTAATCATCATGATTGCATTTACAATTGGTATAGTGTTACTTCAATACGGAATCTCTCCATTGATAGTCGGATGGCTTTATAAGATTGATTGGGTACCTTATGAGGAATTTGCACTACAGTATCCTCATTTGGCAGAATCTCTTGATAAAGTAGTTGCTTACAACCGAATAAAGATACCACGACTCGGTATCATTCATGACCTTAACCCTAATGCGTTCACATATGGATGGACCAAAAATTCAGCAAGAGTGATACTCACTGATGGAATATTGCACTATTTGAATAAAAAAGAGCAAAATGCTGTGTTTTCACATGAATTAGGGCATGTGGTTCATTCTGATTTCATACTTATGACTGTTGTATTTGCTATTCCTTTGGTTCTATTAACTATTGCGCGTTGGGCTTATTATGCAAGTTTTTTTTCAAGAAGCAGTAGAAGTGATAGTGATGAAGCGAGTTATCTTAGACTAGCATTAATTGCAATTGCTCTATTGGCGTTCATCAGTTATTATCTAAGTTTCTTAATATCACTTATAGTCAGCAGAATCCGTGAATATTATGCCGATGAACATAGTGCAGAAGTCTTGGAAGATCCGAATGCCTTAGCAACCGGGCTTGTAAAAATAGGTTATGGATTATTAGTTGATGGTAATGTTGAAGAAAGAAAGAAATCGAGAGTACGAGCTCTGAGAGGATTTGGAATTTTTGACCCAAGTGCCGCAAAAACATTAGGTGTTATAAGTGTTGGAACTACGCAAACTGTATCAATGGAAGCGTTTCAAAAAGCTGCAGGTTGGGATCTATATAACCCTTGGGCTAAATATTTTCAAATATTCTCAACTCATCCACGAATTGCAAAAAGAATTATGCGCTTGAATATGTTATGTGATATCTATGGTATTAAACCTGAACTTGATTTTTCTGATGCAAAAAGATTAAAGGAAGAACAAGCAGGAAAAACTTTGTGGGATCAATTTCTATGGGACATTTTCATAAGATCGCTTCCTACACTTGCTTTTCTTGCTCTACTTGGTTTAACGATTGTATGGTTATTTGATTTAGCGTTTGTTGGTTTTAATGTTGCTTTTCTTGCTCCTGTTTATGCAAATATGTGGCTTGTTTGGGCTATCGGATTTTATGTTATAGGATTTATGTCAATTGTCAAAACGAGATATATGTATAAAGGTGGTTTTGAAGACAAAGAAGTAGTAGATCTCGTGACTAATGTGAAAGTTTCTCCAATCAGAACAGTCCCTAGCTTTATAGAAGGAAAAATCGTAGGTAAAGGCATTCCAGGATATTATTTTAGCGAAGATATGTACTTCCAAGATGATACAGGTTTAATGTATGTAGATTATAGGTTTGGAATCGGTCTTGCGGATCTTATATTCTCTCTTAGAACTGTCAATCGGTTAATAGGGCAAAGAGTTCGCATTAAAGGTTGGTATCGAAGAGGTCCAAACCCATATATTCAAGTAGACACAATATGGTCTGAGTCTGGAACAAGACACCGAAACTATGCAAGAGCTTTTAGGTATATTTGGGCAGTTTTAGCATTTATCTTGGGAATAGCTTGTATTTACTTTTGGTTCCAAGTTTAAAGTGAATTATAAAAATTTATTTTTTATATCTATTTTTTTCTTTTTTGGATTAAGTAACTAAATAATATTAGTTATCTTATTCGCTAA
>JBHLPN010000359.1:0-3223 GCA_048939445.1 Promethearchaeota archaeon
GATTTTAGATCTCTTGATGGTAGAGATATTGATATTCAAGTATCTGCTCTTTTATCTAAAATTTGTCTATTTTCAGAGTATATGTAAGTGAATAAAGCAAATGTCAAAAAAAGATTCAGATATTCCATGGGTTGAGAAATATCGCCCAAAGAGCATCAAAGAAATGGCTTTACCCACTGCTAGGCTTGGCAGACAAAAAGTGAAATTAGAAGAAGAATTAACGAATTTTTTAAACCAATTCTTTGAAGAAAGAAATAGAATTAATAGACAGAATAAAGAAATTCGAGAGTTTAATAGAACTGCTATTGAAAAAGAGCAAAAAGAAGAACTGCAAATATCTCCTGATAAAGTTGCGGTTTTGTTAGAAGGACCACCTGGAATTGGAAAAACATCAATAGTTTACGCGCTTGCTAATGATTTTAATATGGAAGTAATAGAAACAAATGCGTCTGATACTCGGACAAGAAACGCTTTAGAAAGAAAACTAAAAGAGACTACTAAATCTCGTGGAATTATGGATTTTATTACCAAATCAAAAGAAAAACTAATACTTATTGATGAGATTGATGGAATATACGGAGTTCAAGATAGAGGAGCAATTCCTACTGTAATTGATTTAATTCAAAATACACAATTTCCCATTATAATGTGTTCTAATGAATATAAAACAAATCTTCAGCCAATCTATAATAAGATTAAAAGGTATGAAGTTCATCCATTGCCCAAAAAAGAGGTAATTAAGATTGTACAAAATATTCTAAAGAAAGAGGATATTAAAACTCTTAAAAATGAAGATTTGGAATTAATAATAGATAAAAATAATGGTGACTTGCGAGGGGTAATTAATGACATACAAGGAATTGGTCAGGGTAAGATAGAAGATGATATAAAAGAACTAATTCTAAGCCTGCATCGTGATAATTTGGAAGAAATTTTTACATTAATAAGAGATTTATTTAAAGTATCTTCCTTAAGAGAAGCTCGAAATTTAACTGACAAATCTGATGTGGATTATAATTTCTTATACAAATGGATAAATGAAAATCTCCTTACATTCATAAAATCTAATAGAGAACTTACAAACGCTTTTGAAAACCTTTCAATAGCCGATGAAATTTTCGGGAGAATTCGTACTACACAATATTGGGGATTACTTCCTTATTTTTTCGACCTTTTTGCTGGAGGTGTTGCTCTCTCCAGAAAAGAAACACCAATATCGAGGGGATTTCAAAGAGTTGTATTTCCACGATATACCTCTGGGACTTATTTTTCTTTGACGAGTGTTGAGAAAGAATTTGTAGAAAAAATTAAAAGAAAATATGAAATCTCTCAGATTGATTTTATTCAAGATTTGCTTCCTTTTTTGAAGGTCTTATGTGGAACTTCAAGAAAGCAACTCAAAAATGTTAGTGATTGGTTAGATTTGGATGCTAAAGAAAAAAAACTATTGAAGTAAAACTACTTCATTTTGAATTTATTAAAAATTTATTATTTTATTAAATATAGATTTAATATGTTAGAATAAGGTTTTTTGAAAAAATGAGTGATATAATAATAAAAACAGCTAATCATATGGATAAAGAACAATTAATCGAGCTTTTTAAACATTATAGAGATAAAAAAATTATTAAAAATAGGGTTGAGTGTTATTTATCTCATAATAATACTGTGATTGCTAAATCTGGGAAAAAAATTATTGGAAAAATACAATGGTTAGTAAAAGAAGATCCTAATAACGGTATTGTTGAGTTTGAAGAATTATTTGTCAATGAAAAATATAGAAATCGAGGAGTAGGATATAACTTAGTAAAATATAGTATTAAAATGGTTAAGAAGTTTTTTGATAGTGCAAAGATAAAAGGTAAAAGTATCTATCTTTTTGTCAATGAAAGTAATCAGATCGCTAGAAAATTATATGAAAGATTGGGATTTGAATACATAGCTAATTTAGGGAATATTTTTTCTGAGAATGAAAGTGAATTGGTATATCATTTGGATATAAAAATTTTTGAACTATAATTATGGAGATGTCTTCATACTCTGATTATTAAATTCTTCCTAATTTGATCTCCAAAAATGAGTAGATCAAAAATTAGAAAAGATAAGATATAAATTAAAATACTTTAAAAATTATGTTTTAATTTGTTAAAATATTGAAGAAATTAGTTGATTTTTAATTCTTCTTACATAATTCTGCAAGTAATCTCTTGTTTAAGTTAAAATTATAAATTACATTCTACCTTAAATTATTTAAATACTTTAATACATTTTTCCTCAAGAATGTAAATAAAATAACTATAAAAAAATTAAAAATGTCTGAAACAGAGTTTCTAAAAGAAAAAGAGTCAAAACTATCAGGAAAAACATTATATACATTGGAAATTGCTGGAGCTGCAATTTTTGGGGCACTTTCTACGATTCTAAGTGTTTTCACTGCACCCTATTTACCAAGAGTTCCAGGAATGCCAATTGCTTATTTAGATCCCGTTTCATTTATTTGGATTACTTGTTTTTTAATATTTGGAGTTAGGTCTGGTTTGTTTTGCAGTATTATTGGTACAGTTACTCTAATGTTCGCTGATCTTGCGAATGCACCTTGGGGACCCTTGATGAAATTTGCTGCAACTTTATCATTGATTATTGTTCCTATAGTATTTTTAAAATTGTATAAAAAAGAGGAGGGAATAAGAAAAAGCCAAGTCATTAAGGTACCAAGAAAATACATCATTTATGGATCAATAGGGACTGGACTTAGAGTAGTAATTACTTTACTATTAAATATAATTCTCGCCTTAACAGTTTATGCACCTTTTATTGCTTATGTAAATTTAGAGTTTTTAGGACATCCAGAAATTACAGGGATTACAGCGTTAATGATAGGATTCCCTTTAATTAATGCCTGGCAAAGTGTATTTGATTTAGGCGTTCCTTATTTAATTGTTTATGGTGCCAAAATTGATGAAAAATTCAATATTTGGTAGTTAAATTTCTTTTTTTCCTTTTACTTTGTTCCTAGATGATAATTGATCTTCTAATCTTGTTTATATACTTATAACTAATACTTCATTGGTTAATCTCAAAATAATCAATCTAGTATTTATTCAGATAATTACAATCAGGAGAGATTTATCATTTTAGAAAAAGTCTTTAAAAACATATTATGTAAAATTGAAGATGGAATTTGTATTATTACCCTTAATCGCCCAGAAAAACTTAATGCTTT
>JBHLPN010000360.1:0-3219 GCA_048939445.1 Promethearchaeota archaeon
AATCCAGAGAAGTTTCGGTGATTAAAAAAAAAGGTAAACTTACTTATATCTTTCCAAGTGATCTAATAACAGGTGTAATTTTTTCCAAGAAAGAGTCTAAAAATATCCAATTCTATATAAAACAATTAGTTATAAAAATTGAACAAGTATATAAGAATATTCTACTAAACTGGGACGGAGATCTTGGAATTTTTGACCCAATTGAGGATATTTTTGAAGAGATCTTATCTAAAAAATAAGAGTACATATGGTTTCTCATAAAAAAGACTTTAAACTCCTTAGTAATATTTCATATGATAATCAGAAAATTGTAACTAAACACAATCCTAATTTTTTTTTCCAAGATAGAAGAGTAATATTTCAAATTGAACAATATATATATTTCCTTCTAAGATTTAGCTTCTATCCTTAAATAAAAAGTACAAAAAAGTATAATTTTTAATTTCTTATCAGACTTTTCATTACACTTTTTCATTCAAATAAGAGGAAATATATTTATCGTGATACATTCAAAATCATATATATAATAATTTTAAAATGAGTATTAAAATTTAAAAAGGGGAGAAAATAAAAAGTGATTGGTATAAAATCATATGGAGCTTATTTGCCTCGATATCTTTTGCCACGTGACTTAATAGGTAAAGCTTGGGATTTCCCTATAGTGCCTGGTACTAAAGCAGTTGCTATGGCTGATGAAGATAGTCTTACTATGGCTGTTGAAGCCGGTTTGGATGCCTTGAGTGGTTTTAACCCTAAAACTATTGATGGATTATTTTTTGCATCAACAACTCAAGTATATACTGAAAAAGATTCCGCTTCTTTGATAGCTACTGTATTAGACATGAGAGAAGATATAATTACCGCAGATTTTACAGATTCTTTAAAAGCGGGTACAACTGCTGTGGCAAGAGCAGTTGATACTATTAAAGCAAACAAAGACATTAAGAGTATTCTTGTTATTGCGGCAGATACTAGAGCTCCAGAACCATCAACAATGTGGGAATATGGATTTGCTGATGGTGCTGCTGCTTTACTTATAGCTGAAGAGGAAAGTTTACCGTTATCCATAGATGACTATTATTCAGTTTCAGCAAATGTTACTGGACCTTGGAAAAGAGCAGAAAAGGATAGATTTATCCGAACTTTCGAAGTTAAAATGGATGCGAAATTCTATTTTGAAAGTATTACTAAAGTAATGTCTGAGATTATAAAGAGAAATAATTTAAAACCAGAAGAGATTTCTGCTGCTGCGTACTATTATAATAATCCTAGAATGCATGGTAGAGTTTCAAAAATTATGAAGTTCGCAGGAGGAGTTGCTCAAAATAGTGTATTTTTTCAACTTGGTGATTTAGGGACTCCAATGCCATTTATACTTTTAATTGGTGCTTTAAGAAGACCTAAACCTGATGCAAAAATTATAATGGCAGGATTTGGTGATGGAGCAGATGCAATTCTAATGCAAGTTCAAGATAGAGATGCTTTAAGAAATCTTGGAAAAACTCGAATGGGATTCATAGGACATCAAAAATCGATGATATCATTAAAAAATTATAATAAGTTTCTTGATTTTAAAGAAGTTCTTGAAAAAGATCGATATACTAGAAAAAGTTCTGCTGTTCTAATATGGCGTGATACAGCATCAGTATACAAGTGGTATGGTGTAAAATGTAAAAATTGTGGAGCAATTCAATATCCAGATATGCTTCGATCCTGTTATATTTGTCGAGCCGATGATCAATTTGAGAAAGTAAAGCTTGGATTAAAAGGTACAATTTTTACTTATACATTAGATCATTTAGTTGGTGGGACTTATCTTGATATTCCAGTACCTCGTTGTGTAGTTGATTTAGATGGTGGAGGGAGAGTCCTATTAAATATGACAGAAATCGAGAATCCAGAAGAAAATGTTCAAATTGGAATGAGAGTCGAATTAACCTTTAGGAAAGAACATGAAGGAGCAGAATTTAAAAATTATTATTGGAAATGTCGTCCCGAAAGGGGAAAACCATAAAGGAGGTAATAGAAAATGGCAAGAAAAGGAATAAAAGATAAAGTTGCTATAATAGGTTGTGATATGACGAAATATGGAGAACTATGGGATAAAAATCAATATGATCTTCTATTTGAGGCGTTTCAAGGAGCATTAAAAGATGCTGGAACTAACAAGGATGAAATTGATGCTAGTTGGATTGGTATATTTTATTACTTTACAGGGCTTTCTGGTGCTATGGTTGAAGATATTCTAAGGTTGGATGGAAAACCATCAACTAGAGTCGAGAATTATTGTGCCAGTGGAATGGATGCTTTTAGAAATGCGTCATTTGCGGTAGCTTCTGGTGCATATGATGTTGCACTTGCTTGTGGTGTAGAAAAACTAATGGATGAAGGAGGCAGTGGACTTCCAGGTTTCAAAATTTTTGGACACCCATTATATCCAACTCCATCAGCGCCTGCAATGTTTTCAATGGCGGCTACAAGAAGTTTTCATGAATATGGATGGACTAAAGAAGATTTAGCTAGAGTTGCTGTAAAAAATCACGATAATGGCGCTGAACATCCTAAGGCACATTTCAGAAGTAGAATCACTATTGATCAAGTAATGAAAGCGCCCATGATTGCAGATCCTCTTGGTCGATTTGATTGCTGTGCTATGTCTGATGGTTCTGCTGCTCTTATATTAACAAGACCAGAATTAGCTGAAAGTTATGCTCATGCTGATGATTATATACTAGTGAAAGCTAATGCAATTTCATGTCAAACTAACTTCCCATGGTATGTTCCTCAAGGAGGTCCTGGAGCAGAATTTACTCACTTTCCTGCAACTGAGAAAGCTGGACAATATGCTTACAAAGAAGCAGGAATTACAGATCCTCGCAAAGAAATTGATTGTGCGGAAGTTCATGATTGTTTTACTATTACTGAACTTTTGAATTGCCAAGATTTACAATTCTGTGAAAGGGGAAAGGCTGCTGAAGAATTAAAAAATGGTACTTTTAATTGGGATGGTGAAATTGCTATTAATCCATCTGGAGGATTAAAAAGCTTTGGTCATCCAATTGGGAGTACAGGATGTCGTATGCTCACTGAAATAACTAAACAACTCCAAGGAAGAGCAGAAGGAAGACAAGTCCCTGATGCAAAAGTTGGATTATGCCACAATCTCGGTGGAGCTTTTACTGTTTGCTCTGTAACAGTCTTAGGACAAAGAGATTAATA
>JBHLPN010000088.1:0-10275 GCA_048939445.1 Promethearchaeota archaeon
TAAAATATAAAAAGAAAAAAAAATAAATTATTTTTTGTATAAGGGGTCAGCTTCTTGTAAAACACGTCTTTGAATTTTTCCCATAACACTTTTAGGAATCTCATCAATAAACTCAATGACAGCAGGACATTTCCATTTTGTCATATTCTTTTCTGTCCAAGCTATTAATTCTTCTTCTGTAATTTTACCTTGATATTCAGGCTTTAAAGCAACCCATGCTTTTGTGATTTCACCAACTTTACCCTTAGGATCTGGTAAACCAGCAACGGCAGCTTCTGAAACTGCTTCATTACTCATAAGTAAACTTTCTACTTCTGCAGGGAAGACGGAATGCCCCGCAACTTTAATCAGTTGTTTCTTTCGATCTCTAATAGCAATAGTTCCATCATCATTCATAAATCCAATATCACCGGTTAAAAGCCATATTCGACCATCATACTTTTTCAAAGTATCTGCAGTTTCTATTGGTTGGTTTAAATATCCTTTCATAACTTGAGGACCACAAACACAGATTTCTCCAACATTTTCTTCTCCATATTTTGACCCTGATAAGCCATTTGCTATTGGTCCTTTCTCAAACTCGTCTGTATCAAAAATTCCCCAATCAGTACCAGTAAATGGCATTCCAATGGTTCCAACTGGGCTCTCTCCGAATAGATTCCCTGCACTTACAACGGGACTTGCTTCTGAAAGTCCATATCCTTCTACTATTCTTCCACGCGTATTTTCTTGGAATGATTTCTGTACAGGAGCATGTAAAGGTCCAGCACCTGAAATACAGAGCCTTAATCGACCCATTAATCCTGGAAATTTTTCTAGATTTGGAAAATCCGCTATCCTTTTGAATAATATTTCAGCACCAGCATAAAAGAGACCTTTTGGGGCATCAATATGAGTAATTTCTTTTAAGAAAACATCCGTTGGCGGTGGTCTTGGAAACAACATCATCCACCCACCCAAACCTATAGCTACGTTCATAACTGCTGTCATTGCAAATGAATGATACAATGGAATTGCGCCAATATCACCTACTCCAGGGTCCTCTCCACCCACCCATAAAACACATTGAATTGCATTGGAAACTAAGTTGAAGTGTGTCAATACTGTTGCTTTAGGAACCCCTGTAGTTCCACCAGTCATAATATATGTAGCAGTTTGTTCTTTAGGATCAAATTCTACTTTTGGGAAATCGGGTTCGGTATCAAGAAGATCTAAAAGTTTTATAGCGCTTGGAAAATCAACTTTTCCTCTTGGTATTTTACCAATCAATTTTCCTAATCCTTTCTTTAACCCTGATAAACCTGAAGCTAAATCGGCTATATTTGTGTAAATAACCATTTCAATATTAGTCTTGTTAATGATTGGGCGTGCTAATTCTCCGTATAATGCATCCAAAGTAATTAAAACCTTTGCATTAGTCAATTTAAGTTGATGTAGTACCTCTAAAGGCTTATAAGTAGGATTTATACCAGTTGCAATTGCTCCTAACTTTACTGTTGCATAAAAGCAAATTACATATTGAAAGCAATTTGGCATCAAAAATGCAACCACATCTCCTTTCTTCACTCCTAATTTGTGGAGTGATGTGGCTAGGGAGTCTATTGCTTTTCCTGTTTCCTCGTAAGTCATCCATGATTCAATAAACCACATCATCCTTTCGTTGGCATATTTTTTTCTTTGCCTTTCAAAAAATTCTCCTAACGAAATATTTTCAAATTTGTGGTTTTTAGGTGTTTCTTTAGGCCACCATTTCTTAAACCATGCTTTTTCTTCTTTAACTTGCCATTCTGACATCTTTTTTCACATTTAAATTGTTCTTAGTGGATATTTTATAAAATTTTTATATTAGAATAATAGGTAAAATTAGCTTAAATTTATAAAGTTTATAAAAAATAACACTAATCAAGACATCTTAACTCAATTCATTCAATCCTAGATAATTCTACAAATCAATTATTTCATATAACTCTGTTAAACGTGAAATCTTCTTAAAAAGAACTATCCCTAAATCTAATTTATTCTTTTCTTTTGCTTTTACATTCGCTTTTCTTTTTGATTGATAATCATTTCCAAGCAATCTATTTTTAAAATTTTGACGTTGAATTAAAATTGGTTTAATACCAACATTTATAGCACCTTCAATATCTTCTTTACTATCGCCGATATATACAACCTCTTGGGATTTTAAATTAGATTGCTCAAGAGTAATATGAAAAATACGAGGATCAGGTTTTTTAAAGCCAATTTCTCCTGAAATAGTAATGCAATTAAAGTATTTCATGAGTTGATATTTAGCTAAAATCGAGTAAATATAAGACGGATGATCAAAATTAGTAATTAATGCAAGAGATTTCTTATTTCTTAGAATTTTTAATAATGGAACTGCTTCTGGATCAATTGTTATATATTTATGAAAAGAATTAACACAATTATTAGCAATTTTTTTAATCTCAAGTGTATCAAGCCTCAAATCTAAATCCACAGCAAATCTTTTAATTCTATTTTCATAAACAGTTAGATTTTTATCTAACTCCTCAGGTTCTTCTCTTGTAAAAAAGCTACTACACATATTTGCAAAATATCTTCTTGATTGTTTTAAACCATTATTTCTCATGAGTTTATAAAAAGTTATTAACCAGTTATTCCATGCTTTTTTGTTATTTTTAGGTATTAATATTGTACCATAAAGATCAAAAAAAACTCCTTTTATCGACATTTTAATTCATTAAAGAAGTGCGTTATAATAAAGTATCTAAAAATTATAATAATAAAAAATATATGATACTAATAATTCGAAATACTTAGAGCTTGAAAAAATTATAAGATATAAAAATGACTTGTATTCACGGTTTAGATGAAATTAATTGTCCCACTTGCCGAATTTTAAAATCCTCTGCGCCATTAACAGGGATAAATTTAAAAAAAACAAATTTTCTTAAAGCAAGTGATTTAATTTCTAAAAAAAAAATAAATTTTGAAAAAAATTTAATAGATGAAATAACATTAAAAAAAACCAATCCAACTCCTCCTAACCCTATTTTAAAACCTAGTTTTATCAATGAAATCCCTAATTTTCGAAATGAATTATTCTTAGAAAGATTCAAATACCTTGATATTACCAAAGAAGACAATTACCAGATTACTAAAAAAATTCCTCTTGAAAGTCCTGAATGGAAATTTGAGGAAGAAGAATAAGTTCTCTTCAAAAAATTTAGCTAATCTATAGTTGATTTATTCCTTTATACATTATTATTTTAAGGTATCATATCATTATAATAAATTATAACTTCATCTATAAAATAATTAAGAGGTAGAAATTGTATGCAAATTACATGGTTAGGCCATGCTGCCTTTAAAATAAAAACTCCAAGTGGACGAATTATTTATCTTGATCCATACCAAATTAAAAAAGGAGAAGAGAAAGCTGATATTATTGTTTCAACACATTCACATGGTGACCATTTCGATTCAAGTAGTATACAAAAGCTAATGAAGGATGATACGGTTGTCATAGGACCTGAGAGTATTGCTAGTAGTCTGCAAAAATTTAATGGTACACCCCTGAAATTAGGACACTCATTTGACTATAAAGATCTTTCTATCGAATTAGTTCCTGCTTATAATATTAAAAAACCAAATCATCCCAAAAGAAATGAATGGGCAGGAATAATAGTGACTGCGGAAGGTAAAAGTGTATATCATGCTGGTGATACTGAACGAATCCCTGAAATGAAAGAATTAGCTAGTCGCAACATAACTGTTGCCATGATGCCATGTGGTGGCACTTACACAATGGACTTTGATGAAGCTACTGATTCTATAATAGATGTAAAACCAGAAATTGCAATCCCAATGCATAATTTATGCATAATTAATGTGTAAAGGCAAAATTGGGGCAAAGATCTAAGTAAATTCAGAGAATTACTCGAGAAAAAGGATCCAGGTATCAGAGTGGAAATATTAGAAGAAGGTGGGCAACCCTTAATAATCTGAAATTCTAATTATTTTTTTTTTCTTTTCATACTTAATTTTTATAAAAATTTATCTTCTTTGCACTATTTTGTGCTTTCAATCTTTTATTAAGATAATATTTTAAACTATGGTTATTACAAGTATTATATAAAAATCTATATATCAATAATATTTTTGATATAAACTTCAAAATGTGGAAATAAAATGGAAATTGATGATGATTTAAAGACCAATACTAATGTAGCGTATATTTCCATGGAGATTGCTATTGATAGTAACATTCCTACATATTCTGGTGGGTTAGGTGTATTATCAGGAGACACTGTAAGGTCTGCAGCAGATTTAGAGATACCTATGGTAGGAATCTGTTTATGTTATAGTTCTGGTTATTTTTATCAGTTCTACAATGAGTTTGGAGAGCAGAAAGAAAAAGAAATAGCTTGGAATTTTTATTATGAGTTTGACAGAGTAGAAAAACCAATTACTATAAAAATAGAAAATAAAGACGTTCATGTGAGTGCATGGCTTTATCGTGTAATTGGTCAATCTGGGCATGTCCTACCTATTTACCTACTAACTACTGATGTTGAAGGTAATGAAGATTGGATGAAAAAAATGACAGGTTCTTTATACGATAGTACAAGTCGCTGGAATAGAATTGTCCAAGAGGTGATTTTAGGAATTGGAGGTGTAAAGCTTTTAAAATCATTGGGGTACAATAATATTGAAACCTATCATCTTAATGAAGGTCATGGTTCCTTTGCTACTCTAGAATTATTTAATGAATTAGGTAGTATTGATAAAGTAAAAGAGAAAGTTACATTCACAACTCATACTCCTGTTCCAGCAGGTCATGATCGCTTCAAAAAAGATTTGATCAATAAAGTTTTTGAAAAAAGGATGCCAGAAGAAATTCGAAAACTAGCAGATGATAATGGAGAATTTAATATGACATTCTTAGGTATGGCTCTTTCGAGATATAGAAATGCTGTGGCACGAAAGCACGGTGATATATCAAGAAAAATGTTTCCTCAATATGAAATTGATTATATTACAAATGGAATACACTTACCATTCTGGGTTTCCAAACCTTTCCGGAAGATGTTTGGTCGAAAATGGCCAAATTGGAGGTCAAATCCTATTGTTCTTGAAAATGCAATTGAATTGGATGATTTAGATGTATTTGACGCACATATAGAAAATAAATTCAATCTAATTAATTATCAAAAAGGGCACAGTTGGAATTTGCTTGATGAAGAATTGATTACTATTGGATTTGCTAGACGTTTTGCAGCATATAAAAGAGCAATCCTCATATTTCATGATATTGATAGGTTAGGTAAAATATGCAAAAATGCGATACAATTTATTTTTGCTGGGAAGGCTCATCCAAAAGATCAAATGGGAAAAGATTATATTAAGAAAATTCATGAATCCGGACAATATTTATATGATAATTACGGAGTAAAAGTCGTCATGATGGAAAATTATAATATGGACCTTTCCCATATGCTTGTATCTGGTGTAGATATTTGGCTTAATACACCTAATAGATATCGTGAAGCTAGTGGTACAAGTGGGATGAAAGCAGCTCTGAATGGTGTACCAAATCTCAGTATACAAGATGGATGGTGGTTAGAGGGTTATAAAATGAACCACCTCGCAGGATGGGCTATTGGACCAGATGATTCAAATCCAGATGATCCAGGGATTTCAAATGACTGGGATATCGATTCTAATGCAATATATGAAATTCTAGAAAATGAGATTATTCCTACATACATGAACCACGATGAATGGATATTCAGACAAAAAAACGCGATTTCACTAGCAGCTTTCTTTAATACCCACAGAATGTGTTTAGACTATGCTGAAAGAGCTTATCGATTAAAAAAGCAGAGACCGTGGAGATTTCAGCTAGATTCCTCAGTTTTTTAAAATGATGTATAAATTGTTTTTTAATTTTTATAACCTGATTTATTTGAATAGTTTATTAGTGAGATCTAATACAATCAAGTAGCTCAAAAGAACCAATCTTTATGTATTCATCAAATTTCTTTTTATTCATATAATCATCTAAGACTTGCTTTAGAATTATTTCCATAGTTTCAATACCTATTGTTAAACCCGCCATATCTTTTGATAGGAGGAGTATAAAATCTGAAGTTGTCTTGAGATAAAAACAACCAGGATTAAGTGGTTTATCAGAAATAGTCTCAATAAATTGATTAGATTTTTTAATCAATTTGGATGTAGTAAATAGAATTATCAATAAATTTTCGGAATATTCTTCCTTTAAATAGGAATCTCTTATCCCCGCAGCATGTAAAGGTACGTTAGTATAAGATTTAATTAAATATTGGAGTCGGTTGAGCTCTTTTCTAAATTTGCTTTTGTTATGAAAGAAAATAAATTCATTTGTTAACTCTAGTGGTTCTTCATCGAAATATGTTATATTAAGTGGAGATTCTTCAAACACAAATTCTTTCAGGAAATCTGACATCTTTTATGATAAGTTCAATAGATTTAATTAATTAGTGTTAATTTCTTTTAATAAAAAAACTTCATGATTTTAGTTTGGAAGTTATAACTAAGATCTACATATAAAAATTATGAAATTAGGAACACTCAATTTGGCAAATAGGTACATATTAGCACCTATGCTGAATGTTACTACTGCACCATATAGAAGATTTTGTAGAAAATTCCAAGAAATTGGATTAGTAAGTGTTCCTATGCAATATACAAAAAAAATTGAAATAAATCCCAAATCCATGGAAATGGAATTATACAGGATAGAAGATGAAAAACCTATCAGTGTACAATTAATCGGTTCTGATCCTAAAGCTCTTAAAACGTCTATAGATTATCTAGAAAGTTTTGATTTTGATGTATTAGATATAAATGCTGGATGCCCTTCAAAAAGAGCAATTAAGGCAAAAGAAGGTGGATATCTAATGAAAGATTTGAAAAACTTAAAGTTATTAATTAATGTCGCAGTAAAATACTCCTCTAAACCAATATCCCTTAAAATCAGAACAGGTTATGAAAACCCCATGAATATTGAAGAGATGGCAAAAATGATAAATAATTCTGGAATAGATTTTTTAATTATTCATGCGCGGACTGTTAAAGATAATTATTCTGAAGGTACATTAGATTTAGATACTGTAAAGAGGTTAAAAGAGAATTTAACAATTCAATTAGTTGGAAATGGTGATATTATCAATCCTATAAGTGCTAAGCATTTCATAGATTATACAAAAGTTGATGCTTTAATGATCGGCAGGGAATCCATGGGAAACCCAGAATTTTTCAAGCAGATCCATGAATATATTATAAAAGGTAAAAAGATTCACATTAAAAAAACTTACGATTTAGTAAAAAATTACATTGAGATTTATGAGAATGTAATTGACGAATTTCTTAATGGAATTTCGCATTCATTTGAGAATGAAGAGAATAAATTTATTGAATTAAAAAGGAATGCTATTTGGCTATCAAAAAATGTTCAAAATTTTAAGAAATTAAGATATCAATTAAATGAAGCTAAAAATTTAAAACAGCTAAAAAAGAAATTAGCAGAGACATTTTCATGAAATGTGAGATCCCTATTTTTCATCAAATTTTTGTATTGTGAAACTCATTTAAAAGATTTCATTTCTATGATGGTTGCGACAATATTTTCTATTTTATTATTCAAATCTTAAATTTGATAACTTTTATAAATGACTAGATAATTTTCTAGCTTGTTTTACAAAAAAGGTAATTTAACATTGGAAATTTCCTTAAAAAAATTATAAACAGAATTCAATTTTAGAGGATTCACCATGTATAAAAATCCAAGAGATTATAGAACATTTTTTATATATTTATTTTATGGAATAATTGTATTTTCAGTGGTTTGTCAACCACCTAAATTAATTAATAAAAATGATGACTTAACGGGTTTAAAAACAGCTGGATATTGGGAAGAAACTCCAATTTTTATTGATGGAGACGCTACAGGTGTAGATGCTCATAATTGGACTTGGGTTGAAAGTCAAGTTTGGTTTGGAGGAGGGGATGGTACATGGAAAAACCCTTATATTATTGAAAATATCACAATTGATGGTAGTGATTCAGCAAATTGCCTTGAAATTAGAGATTCCAGTGTGTTTTTCATTGTTAGAAATTGTACATTATATAGTTCAAGTTCAGGGGAATATGATGCTGGTATTAAGTTAGAAAATATAAATAATGGGACGCTTACTGAAAATAACTGCTCAAATAATGGAGCTAGTGGAATAGTTATAATTAATGGTCTTAATAACACGATATCCAGCAATAATGTTACATTTAACGGAAAAAATGGGATATTTTTACATCTAAGCAATAATAATACCATTGAAGATAATAATATAATAAACAACACGGAATATGGTAGTTTTTTAAATTTTAGTGAAAGTAATGACCTTTACCTTAATAATTTCAGTAGTAATGGAATACATGCCATAGATAATGGTAGTTTTAATGAATGGGATAATGGTGTTATAGGTAATTATTGGGATAATTATACTGAATTAGGACCAGGAGCAGTTGATGCAAATGACGATGGAATCGGTGATATCCCTTATGATATTAGTGGTTCCGCAGGCGCTAAAGATTATTATCCCATATGGGATGATGGTGATGATATTGCTCCAAGTATTACCATTAACGATCCTACAGATCTGACATCTTGGAATACAGCTCCACCCATCAACGTGACTGTTTATGATCCTAACTTTGATTCACTCTGGTATAGAGTTAATGCTGATACTGAACCATTGACTAATAATACAGAAGAATTTCTACTTACTTCAATATGGGACGGATTAGGAGAAGGTTCCTTCCAATTAGAAATTTTCGCAAATGACACCGCGGGAAATCTTAATGACACCTACGTTTTAACTTTATATAAGGATACATTGAGTCCTTCGATGGTGATTAATAGTCCTGCGAATTTAACTTACTGGTTCGTTGCACCATCAATCAATGTTACAATCTATGATGACAATTTTGATTCCCTATGGTATAGGGTTGATGGAACTACCGAACCATTGGCTAATAATACTGCAGAATTTTTGCTTACTTCAATATGGGACGGATTAGGAGAGGGTCCGTTCCAATTAGAAATTTTCGCAAATGATACTTTTGGGCATATCAATAACACTTATGTTTTAACTTTATACAAGGATACTGTAAATCCTTCAATCGTGATCAATTCTCCAATGAATCAAACATATTGGAATACTCTACCAGTAATTAATATAACAGTTTATGATATGTACCTCGATTCTTTATGGTATAGGGTTGATGGAACAACCGAACCATTGACTAATAATACTGCAGAATTTCTACTTAATTCAATATGGGACGGATTAGGAGAGGGTCCGTTTCAATTGGAAATTTTCGCAAATGATTCCGCGGGAAATCTTAATAACACCTACGTTTTAACTCTATATAAAGATACATTGAATCCTTCAATCGTGATTAATAGCCCCGCTAACTTGACGTACTGGTTCGCTCCACCATCAATTAACGTCACATTTTATGATGACAATTTTGATTCTTTATGGTATAGGGTTGATGGAACAACCGAACCATTAGCTAATAATACTGCCGAATTTCTCCTTACTTCAATATGGAACGGATTAGGAGAAGGACCCTTCCAACTAGAAATTTTCGCAAATGATACTTTGGGAAATCTTAATGACACTTTTGTTCTTACTCTATATAAAGATACAACTTATCCTTCAATCGTGATCAATTCTCCGATGAATCAAACGTATTGGAATACTCCACCAGTAATTAATATAACAGTTTATGATATGTACCTCGATTCTTTATGGTATTGGGTTGATGGAACTACCGAACCATTGACTAATAATACTGCAGAATTTCTCCTTACTTCAATATGGGACGGATTAGGAGAGGGACCATTCCAATTGGAAATTTTCGCAAATGATTCCGCGGGAAATCTTAATGACACTTACGTTTTGACTCTATATAAGGATACATTAAATCCTTCAATCGTGATTAATAGCCCCGCTAACTTGACCTACTGGTTCGCTGTACCATCAATCAACGTCACAATCTATGATGACAATTTTGATTCTTTATGGTATAGGGTTGATGGAACAACCGAACCATTAGCTAATAATACTGCCGAATTTCTCCTTACTTCAATATGGAACGGATTAGTAGAAGGACCCTTCCAACTAGAAATTTTCGCAAATGATACTTTGGGAAATCTTAACGACACCTATGTTTTAACTCTAT
>JBHLPN010000089.1:0-10242 GCA_048939445.1 Promethearchaeota archaeon
CTGAATGGTTATTTCTATTTGCAAATTTGTTCTGGTTTGTAGAAACAGGAGTTTTTATTTTAAGAAAGTAAAAAAAATTTCAATCCATTTTTATTTTTTTTCTTATTATCTTCCTAAAGGTAAAGTCTTATTTGGGAACACAAAAACATTTTGGCATGTGGGACATGCATTATATTTAAGGAGCCAAGAGTATACACATGTAGAATGATACACACTGCCACAATAAGAACAGATGATTGTCAAATTCCTATTTGGATCAATTATTCTATGACAAATAGTACATTGAACTTGTCCTATCAATTTTTCAGTGTCCTTTTTTAATTTTTTACCACAATAACAGCAGTAATTTGTTTTGTAGTTATTAAATTTAGGCAATCTCTTCCCACAATAAGGACAAAAATTAAAATTCTTTTCATTCAATAATACTTCACTAAAAATATTCGAATAGTACTATTTAAGGAATAATCATAATATTAAAAAAAAGATCTTTAGTCCAATTTTTGAATAGAATTTTGGTATTATTTATGTTTTTGAATGAAATCTTTTAATGGAGTAGTATATTCCTCCTTAAAAGAAAATATATTATTGTGACCCGCATCTTCAATTAAAACTAGCTTCTTTTCAATATCTTCTGGAACATTATCATAGATTAGTTTGCTTTCATCATGAGGAATGATCCAATCTTGAGTGCCATGAATAATCAAAACCGGTTTTTGAAATTTTCTAATTCTTGTATCATTTGAATACTCACTCAATCCTTCAGGTGTTATTCCAGGACCACTAACTCTAAATAACCTTGTCATCATATTATACATACTAGCAAATCCGCTTTCAAAGACTATTCCACGTAAACTGTTTGGATTATGTGCCCCAATTTCCGAGGCGCAAGCGCTTCCTAGTGAACGTCCTAATAAAAAAAGAGAATCTCTTAGATCACTTCCAATCATCCATTCATAGAATTCATTGTAAATGGGTAATGCATCAGAAATTAAACTGCTATATGTTGGTTCTCCAGAGCTAAATCCGTATCCGCGAAAATCAACTACTGCTAAATTTACACCACAATCAAAGAAAAAATCTAGAAAGTATTGGTAATCAGCAGCAATTTCCCCATTACCATGAAATAATAGAATCGTTGGAAGGCTTGATTCATTTAGATAGAAAAATCCTCCGATTGTTATCTTTTTACTAAGCTCAAGTTTTAATGTTTTGATATTTGGATGTAGTGTGGTTGGTACAGGTATTTTTCGAGGATAAAAGATAATATTCGATACAGTGGGATGATCAATAAATAATTTTTTCACCATATTAGAAAACCTCTCGTTCTACTATACAACAATTACTCGAATACATTTATTCTTTTTTAAAAAATTTTTCACATAAATGAAAATTCTTAAATAAAATAATTATAAATATCTACTTACCGTTAAATCCAATTTTAAAAAATTAAAAGAGATAAAGATGAATTATGGGAATTTACATGATAACTATATGGTATCCCCCTCATAAAGCAACAGATATCGCAAAATTGTATTTAAAGCAACCAAGAGAAATCCCTTATGTAACAAAATGGAGAGCATTCAATACAACGGGAGGAAAAGATGGTATGAAGCAATACCATTTAATCTATACTGAAAGAGGAAAATCTGAAGAGGCTGGTGTG
Organism: Promethearchaeota archaeon; assembly: GCA_048939445.1. GTDB lineage: Archaea > Asgardarchaeota > Lokiarchaeia > Sigyniarchaeales > SOKP01 > Loki-b32. The sequence goes on from JBHLPN010000089.1 coordinate 1,664, forward strand.
GAGCTTAATAAATACTACTTGCCATTTACACAAATTGAAGGTTTTAACATTCAAATTGAAGGTCTATTAGGAGTAACAGATTCCATGAAAATGCTTGGTCTGAATTGGTAGCTAAATTAAATTTTAAATATTATTTTTTTTTCTTTTAAAAAACAGTTTTTTTGTGCTTTTTAGATATCTTCTTCTTATATAATGAGATAAGTATCATGGTACTAAAGAAAAACAATAAAAGAAATGTAAAAAACGAGAAATTAATTGCAAACGGATTGCTTTCTACTGGACAGATCGGGTAACCAGCAGAAGTCCATGCTGAGATTCCTCCAACCATGTTATATATTTTAATAAAACCGTTGTTTGCCAAAGTTTGACTTGCTGTTGCACTTCTCCCGCCACTTAAACAATAGACTATTATTTCTGTTTCATTATAAGGCATAAGTTCATTTATTCTTGAATCAAGTTCAGTTGAGGGAATTAAAGTAGCATTACATAAATGATAGGCATCAAATTCTGATTGGCTTCTGACATCTAGAATAATAAGATCTGGATACAATGTACTATTAGTAATCATTTCATAAGCCTGTTGGACAGAAACATCTGTATAAGTCTGTGCTTTAACAAGTGGTATCGATTTCTGAAAATAAAAAGGAAGAATTACAAGAGAAATGAATATAGTGATTGTTAAAATTATATTTTTCTTCAAATTCATATTCTCGAATAATTTTTTACTCTTATTTTGCCTTTCCTTGAGCAGCAACAGCTTCAATTGCTTGAGCTATTTTTTCAGTATCGCCAAGATAATAATGGGCAATTGGCTTTAAATCATCATCTAATTCATATATTAATGGTATTCCAGTTGGGATATTTAACTTGACTACTTCATCATCAGGCATATTGTCAAGATACTTAACAAGTGCTCTCAAGCTATTTCCGTGAGCTGAAATTAAAACTTTCTTACCAGATTTTATAGTGGGAGTAATAATGTCATGCCAGTATGGCAACACTCTAGTAACAGTATCTTTTAAACATTCAGTCAAAGGAATCTCATCTGCACTTAAATCCGCGTATTTTGCTTCATTTCCAGGATACCTAGGATCACTTGTTTTAAGTGCAGGAGGGGGTATATCATAACTTCTTCGCCAAATTAGAACCTGTTCTTCACCTACTTCAGTAGCCATTTCTGATTTGAAAAATCCTTGTAAAGCACCGTAATGTCTTTCGTTTAATCGCCAAGAACGGTATACTGGAATCCACATTAAGTCCATTTCATCTAAAACGATCCATAATGTTCGAATACCTCTCTTTAATACTGATGTGTATGCAATATCAAAGGTGTACCCTCCCTCTATCAAAAGTTTAGCTGCTTCTTTTGCTTCATTAATTCCTTTTTCTGAAAGGTCTACGTCAGTCCAACCTGTAAATCTATTCTCCTTGTTCCAAGTACTTTCTCCATGTCTTAAAAGAACTAGTTTATACATATTTAATCATATTTCTAAATTATATTTGGAATATTATTTAATTATTTTAAAACTTAATATATATCTCTTTACTTTTTATTTCAAAAAAGAATCTTCACAAATATAAAAATTTAAAGAAATAGAAGAATGAAAATTGTATACTTTTTCTTTTTGTTTATTTTTTATTTAAAAATTGATTTATGTCATATGGAATCTTCTCACCATTATCAACCAACCTTCTCATTGCTTGTTTCTTACTTTCCTCAATAACATTTTGAGCAGGCTGGTATTTACGAGCAGGCCTTCCGATGTAGATCCAGTCTGGATCTAAGATCTGATTTATGTGTGTAGCTGTCCAAACACCTAGGGTTACCCCTTTTCCTATTATTGTTCCTGGTGATACAATTGAATTACCACCTAAAACAACATGATCTCCAATGATTACTTTTTTAATCAATAGATAATCAATATCATCTATTCTGATAATAATACTCGAAAATATTTGAGCTCCTTGCCCTATCATGATATTATGCCCATACTCAATAAATTCTACATCACTCCAGCCATCAAACATAGTACTCTTAAGATCTGCTCTAATATCACACATTTTAAAAGCAAAATTACTGACCCACGGGAAGCAAAAATTATTCCAAATCCAGAAAATGAATTTCTTGACACTTACTCTAAGGCAAAAATGGGAGTAGTCTCGGTTCTTTCTCTCAATTCTAAAAAGACCTTCATTAGGTTTATGAATTAATTTAAGGATTATCAATAATAATTTTCCCAGAAGTAAACTAATAAGAAGATAAGAACCCCACCATGCCATTATATCTATAAAGATTAACAATATTCTCCAATGAAAGAAATTAGAACCCATTGCAAAACTAAAGAAAGTTAAAACCATTACTGAAGGCATTATGATCGAAAAAACATGTAAGAGTAGGTAAAGTAATGACGAAGTAAAAGTCCACTTAAAACCATTTGTTGTTATTGGAATGTTTGCAAGGTCAATTAACGTTTCGTTTTCAATCTCAGTTTCAACTTCTTTATTCTCCGTCATACTCACCTCCTGTAAATTCCTTGATATCTTCCTTTTTTAATCTTTTTGCAGGGAATCTTCCATAAATTCCATTTACACCCAATTTATCATACTTAATAGTTGCAGCCATCGGTAATATTGTAGAATTATCGTCCATCTGTAAGCCGGGCATAGCACCATTTGATAAACTAAAAACACAATTATTTCCTATATCTACTCCGAAAAATGTTAAATTTTCTTCTCCATAAACTCCGTCAACTACATGATTGCTAATATGTGAAAAAGTTCCGATATAGCAATTTTTTCCAAAATTAGTATGACTATGAAAGAAAGTATCCTCAAACACAGTTCCTTTCCCTATTTTATTCGAACCTAGGAACCTTAATTCCCAATTCAGAAGCCATGGAAAGGGAGAATGAATAAAAGCGAAAATAGGATATTTAAATAGAAAGGATCTAAAATGATAATAATCCAAAGCAGTAGAGGTTTCATCTAATTTTCTATCAAACACACCTTGACTAGGTCCTCTTTTATCAGCTAGCTGATAGAACCATTTAGTGAATAAAGCCACAAAAAATAAATGAAGCAGATATAAGCAAATTAGAATTACTGGAGTAAGAAGAGAAAAGGTAATTATTATTGGATCTATAAGTAAGTTCAAAGCGAAAGGAACTGAGAGCAAATTAGGTATTAAAAATCTAAAAAGATAAAAGAAAAATAGAAATCCTGGTAATACAAATGAACTGCCAATAATAAGCCAACCCGCAATTAAGTAAAAGTGAAATGGAACGGACAATTCTTTCACGTGTGTTCTTAAGTTTTCCTCATCATATTCTGTTAAAATACTTTTATCAAATATTAGTTCTTTAATCTGAACATCACTTTTTGCTAATTGTTTTCCTTCTACTTTATTAGCAGGACAACCCTTGTAAATTGAATCATTTTCTAATCGTTGATTAATCGTTGTCATAGATATTGAATCCAGTATTGTATTAGAATCTATAATTGTTCCAGGTAATACAATTGAATGAGCACCGATGATCACATTATCACTAATTGATACTTTTTTCACAATTAACCTATCTTTAATAATTAAATTAGAAATTACAAAACTCCCTTGACCAATTTTAACATTTTTTCCAAATTCTACAAATTCACAATCAATCCATCCCTCATACAACGAGTTGGAAAAAGATGTTCTTACACCAAGCATTCGTAAGATGATTAATTCAACTAATGGTAGTGATAATTGTCTCGCGAACCAAGTTGGCCATTTTCTTACAAGTGCCCTTAAACTCCAATAACAATAGTCTTTATCATACTTATTTCTAATGAAAACACCCTCTTTTGGTTTATGGATTATATTTACAATTACTAAGAAGATTTTAGCTACAATTGCCGATGAGATGATTAAAATTATTAGACCTAAAAAGAAAGCAAAAGGAAAAAGCAAATAAAAAATTAAATCTAGGATAGGAAAGAATTGCCAAAAAAACCACAACCAAATTAATGAAGGTTGAGCACTTAATACAATTATCATAACATAGAGAATCATATACCTTTTTCTAGCGAGAGTGTTTGTTGTTCGTGGACCAACTCTTAAAGATGCAGGAATTGAAATTTCAAAATCACTTTAATTTCTTCTATTTAAAGGAAAAAGGAATTCAGCACTTTAATTTATATTTTTAAAAAAATAATTTTAGCTTAATAATTTATTTTTATCTTTTTGAGAAATTTGGATTTTAAGTTTTTTTTTTAAAAGATGTTTGATATTCTATTTACAATTAATCCAAATAATATTAAAATAATCAACAAAAAAAACATATTAGATGAGGTTTATACAAATGGATGAACCATTTTTTTGGTGGACCGAAGAGCAAATAAAAATTGCTCAAAAAGTACGAGAGTTTGTTGATAATCATGTTGAGGAAGCTGAATATTACTTTTGGAAAAAGAAATTTCCTTGGCCATTAGTAGAAAAAGTTGCAAAAGAAGGATTTCTTGGTGCGGGTATTCCTAAAGAATTTGGTGGTTTAGAATTAGGCGCAACTGGAAGTTGTATTGTGGCTGAACAAATAGGACGCCTTTATTCTGCTGGTCATGTTTTCACTGTAAGCATGTTGGCAGGATTGGAACAAATTTTAAGATATGGTACAGAAGATCAAAAAAGAAAATGGCTTCCAAAACTAGTTAAGGGTGAAGAATTAGGTGCTGTTTGTATAACCGAGCCATTTGCGGGTTCTGATGCTGCTAATATTTTCACATCAGCCAAAAAGGAAGGAGATGAATGGATAATTAATGGTAAAAAAAGATTTATAACTGGTGCTGGAGTTTCTGATAGATATTTTATTTATGCGAAAACAAATGATGATCCCGCTATTCGTAAGCAATATGGGCATATTACATCATTTATTGTTGAAAAGGGTACTCCTGGTTTTACACTAGAGAGAATAAATCCCTTAATTGGACTTGATAATGTTCCTAATGGTTATCTAGATTTTGATAATGTAAGAATATCTGATGAAAATCGAATAGGAGCAGTAGGAAAAGGTTGGAATGTTATGATGGCAGGATTAAATTTTGAAAGATTAATTGGAGCTGCTGTTTTAGGGGGGATGTTTGCAGATGCTATTAAATTACTTTTTTATCATACTAAAAGACGAGTCCAATTTAATCGAACATCTAACCAATTTCCTGGGAATCAAGCTGGAATTGCTGAAATAATTTCTAAGTATAAGGTTGCCAGAACATTCTCTTATTACTGTGCTAAACTTTTAGATGAAGGAAAAGAAACTATGATTGAAGCCTCAATTGCAAAACTGATGAATACTGAATTTGCAAGAGATTGCGCATTAAAAGCTATTCAAATATTGGGGGGAGATGGTCTAACAAGATTTTATCCTGTAGAACGTTTTTTACGTGATTCCAAAATTGGTGAGATAGTTGGAGGGACAAATGAAATTCAAAAAATGATAATTTATCGATTTAGTGCTATGCTTCCTAAATTCAATGAACCTATAAGATTGAGATGGAATGATGAGGTTAAAGCCCCGTTAATATCAAAGAAAGACTCTGAATTCAACGGACTAGAATTAAATAATGAAAACATTTTAAAAGTAATTGCCCATGACTATAAAATTAATCCCGGCTTGTATATGACACCGGATGATGTAAGAGAGGATATCGGTGGAGGGAGTCGATCTACTATCAGAAAAATTTTCGAAACTTTAGAGAGTCAAAAATTAATTGTGTCACATAGAGATAGACAAGGCAAAATAGTTTTAGTAAAAGCTACTTATGATGGTCTACAAAAAGCATTCCCAAAAGAACACTACCAATGGTTCCCTAATTGGTATGATGAGTCCGATAAATTTTAAACAAAAATTATTTTTTTTTATTCTTTTTCTATTTACTTTTTCAAAATTTCAATTTTACTCAATTTCAAAATCTTCAATCATTGAAACTTTTTTATTAAGATCAATTGTTATTGCTATGAGTTTTACCTCCTCCTCATCTTCACTTTCAGGGTCCATCATTACAAAATAGAATGTGTTCCCCTCAGTGTCATATCCCACTTCCATCTCACCACAGTCTTCAGGTATTATTTCTTTAATATTCGTTGGAGCATTTTCTTTTAAGATTTCATAAATTGTATCTTCAATTTTTTTCTGACCGGCTCTAATTTTCTTAATATTCGCGAAATCAAATTGCCCCATCGATTCTTGGGCTTTAGTATTCAATTCATTCCATTCTTGGAACATTTCTTTTAAATTAGGTTTTGAAGACATAAGAAAGCATTATTATTTACTAAATTAAACCTTCTTATTATCACGAAAATAAATATAATAAAACATTCTCTTCTATAATATAATAATTGGAGTTGATCTAGGTAATCTAATGGAAATTCAACTTCCTAAACCAGAACTGAAAGGACAAAAGAGTCTTGAAGAATGTATTTATGAACGTGAAAGTGTGAGAAGTTATAAGGATATCAATATCGATCTTGAAAAAATATCAAAGATTTTATGGGCAACCCAGGGGAAAAAAGGGGATAAAAGAACCGTACCTTCCGCAGGAGCAACTTATCCACTAGAGATTTATGTTACTCTCAGAGATAAGGGTTTTTTTCACTATGATATTAAAAACCATTCATTAAAATTAATAAAAGAAGAAGACATAAGTAAAAAACTTGCTAGAGCTTCGTGGGATCAGCATTTTATTGCTGAGGCATATCTTAATATAATAATCTGTGCTATTTTTGAAAGAACTACTCAAAGATATGGTCAGAGAGGAGTAAGGTATGTATTTATTGAAGTTGGGCATTGCGCCCAAAACATTCACTTAGAAGCAGTAGCTTTGGGTTTAGCATCAGTTCCTATTGGTGCGTTTGAGGATGATAGTGTAAAAAAGGTTCTTGAATTACCCAAAAAAATAGAACCTCTTTATATCATACCAATTGGATATCCTAGATAAATACATACGTTTACTCAATATTACTTCTAAAGATTTAGTTAATAAAGTTGTTGAGCATCGAATTCAGCGGTTTCTAAAGAGAAATACATAGCTGTAGAAGAAATTTCACTTATATGAACTTGACCCATATATTTCATCCCCGCTCTCTCTGCTACTTTCCATACTTTTGAACTCTTAGGATTTACAAATGTTATAAGCTTAGATAACTTAACTTTTAAAAATGCATATTCGATTAATTTTTTCATTGCCTCTATAGCAAAACCAGAACCTCGATATCTTGGTAATAGCTGATAGAAACATAATGCTTCATTAGTACCTGTTGAGGGTATCAAACCACAAGATCCAATACAATTCCCAGTATCTTTTTTTATAATTAGAAAAGCTAAGATTGGTTCTGAATCATCATAAGAGTCGATAATTTTTTGAAAAAGATTTTCAGGATTCTTTTTATTTTCAGTTTTTATAAAGAATTTTAAGTTTTCTGCCACAGAATTGTCTTTCATGATATTTGAAAAAAAATTAATATCATCCCAATTAAATAATCGAAGGGTAAGCCTTTTAGTCTCTATTTGATTAGGAATATCCATATAATTCTTCTAACTTATAAAATATACGTTATTAAGTCTAAGGATGTTTTAATATATATAATTTTAATATAAATAAAATTAAGATAATAATCATTTTGATGGCATACGACGAGAGCCTTGTAAAAAACAGAATTAAAAACACAATTATCTATAATTCAATCATTTTCTTGATTTTCTTATTTTGGTTTTTCTACTCTACGTTTGATAATATTTCAATTCTACTATTGATTTGTATTCTTATTTTTTTTATTATTTTTACTAAATTTATGATAGAACGTAAATTTGGATTCACCATGAAAGAAAAAGTATTTTATATCTTGCTTTTTTTCATCCCGTTTTCTTTATATGCAAATGTAATCTTATTTTACAATGCTTCTCTCCAAATTTTTATTCCATTCTATAGTTTAATTGGAATGATACATAATCATAACATTTTCTTGTTTTTACTTTATTTTTCCATTATCTTACTAAAAGTAATAGGAATTAAAGTTTATTTCTCGAGAAATGCAAAAATTCTTGAAGAGGGAAGGGGAGATGAGATTTTTCAATATTTTACACAAAATTTTACTTATAAAAAGATAATCCTTCTAATAATTCTTTTTCCACTTGTAGCATTTGTAGAAGAATTGATATATAGGACACTTTTACTTAGTGTCTTTACCTATTATCTTAATTTAAATTACTTTTTAAGCATTTTATTCATATCAATTATTTTTGGATTAGTTCACTATTCCACATCACGAAATTGGGGGCATGTAGTTTCCACACTCATATCTTCTATTATTTATTCTCTTGCTCTAATTCAATTAGGTATATTATATCCTTGGTTATTTCATTTATCAACAAACTTATTTGTACTCTTGTTTTATTATCAAGGAACTAAAAAGATATCAATTCAGAATTCCGCCGAGATAATATAAATAGTCCTTTCCTACATCGACAAATTTTTTAAATTTAAGTATATTCTAAGATATCTAAAAAAATGAAAATTGATTTTAGAGAAGCTAAAAGCATCATAACTAAGAG
>JBHLPN010000361.1:0-3185 GCA_048939445.1 Promethearchaeota archaeon
ATAAAAAATATCGTTAGAAGTAATGTAAAATAGGCTTGTAATGAATCTGCCACCAAAACTATATTCTTCCGATTGTGACGATCTGAAAAAACACCAGCAATAGGAGTAATTATTAACATCGGAATCATAAAAATGAAATTTGCCAACGACAACATTATTGTACTGCCCGTCACATCTGTAATCCATATAAATATAACAAAAAAGATCACCAGTGAGCCCAACAATGAAAATAACTGCCCTGACCAAAAAAAGAGATAACTCCTAAATGTGTGCTGATCTGCCAATTCTGCCATATAATATCCCCTAATCTCCTAATTGTTTTTTAATATTAATGATTACAGAATAGGTTTTTTATTACATTTTATTAATTAATTCATCAAGCTTGGAAATTACTTCTTCTGAAGTACTCGTGAATTTAAATACGCCTTCTTCAAGTGTACCCTCAATACCATCCGCTACCAATTCATAAATTAAGTTCTCTGCTTCTTCAGACGATTTCCCTATTGCTTGAGCCAATTTTTCTATTGGCAAACTATTATGCAACTTGACTAAACCACTTACCCGTTTTTTAATCCGTTCTTTTTCAGAATCCAGAATGATAGCTGTCTTGATTTTTGACTTGCCCATCTTTTTTTCGATTTTCTTCCCGATTTTTTCTCCTAAATCCTCTATTCCAGAATCTTTTACCGCCTGCTCTATGTCAACACCCATTTTTTCCATTTTACGCCCCAAATGTTCTAATTTTGCAATATCTCCAATGTTATTCTTAACAAATTTCATTGATTTTCGAATTAACTCTGAAACCGAAGCTCCTAACCCATCTGCCCAATCCCTCCACTCATCACTCATATCAGGATCAACAGAAATGTTTATCCTCGCTGCTTTCTTTTGTGCTTTTTCCACTTTTTTTCTAACCTTTTCATTGAATTTCTCTTCATGTTTTTCAATTTTCTCTTTTAATCTTTCAAGTTTCTCTTTTGCGTTATCAATATGCTCCCTTGCATCTTCTCCATAATGCTCTAATTCTCCCTTTATATTACCAACTTCATCAAGCAAGGATTCTCGCTCTTCCATAAGGTCTTCCAGCTCATCTTTCAAATCTTCCTTTATATCCTCTGCCTCTTCTTTTAAATCATCTATTACTTCCTTTAAATCATCATGTAAATCGTCTAACTCGAACATAAGTTCGTCTCGAATATCGTTTAACTCCCATCTTACCCTACTCCTCTCTTTTTCATCTATTCTCTCTTCTTCTTCATTCCCTTCTTCATTATTCGACATTTTAATTCCTCCTTTTTTTTCCTTTTTTTTATTATCCTTAATTTTGTTAATTTCTAATAATGTAAATCCTCTTCCTTTATTTGAATAGGCTTATTGGCTAAAATAGCTTTATCATGAACATCAATGGTATCAACGTAGTATACTGTTCCTAAAACCTCTGTACCTCGACCAATTCTCACATCTCGTCCTTTAACATCACCATCAACGAGAGTTCTATAAAGTTCAATATTATTTCTTGCTAAGATAGTGCCATATACCTTATTAGGGTGCTTATAGATACTTCTACCTAACCCTCGTTCACGACCAATAAATATATCAGTTCCACTAATATTTCCAGTAATTGTACTTGAGCCTGAAATATCTACACTTTCTAAAGTTAAAAGTTCACCTTGAATTCTTGCTGAACCTGAATTACTAAAGCCATCAAGAGCTTCTACCTTCTTTCCTGCTCTAAATGAACCTGAACTATGGAATTTTCCCTTGATTAACACCTCCCCATCAACTGACATTGAACCAGATGATCTGAAATTACCATCTCCATAAAGGTTTCCTGCAAGCCTAAATGACCCAGAACTTTTAATATCACCATGAACGGTCAAATTTCCTGCTCCCCTCAAAGATCCAGATGAATGAAACCCATTACATTCAAAATTTCCCTTTATTTTCGCGGAACCTGAAACTCGCAACTCATCATTAATTATTCCCTCTGAAAGGGTTCCTGACCCAGAAATTTTCATACTTTCTTAACCTCCTGTATAATTAGAATATTAAATTAAGATACGCCGCATCGGTATCTATTTGGATTTTAATATCCTTATAAAATTCATATCCTTTTTCTATACTTTCTGTTTTGCTCATTTTTTTGACCTCCAATTCTTTTTTCTTTTCCAATTCTTTTCTTTATGATAATTTAATAATTTTGATGATCGTGATTAAAAAAAATAAAAAAAATTGTATTTAAAAATACATATTTCCATTAAAGGCGCTTTTGGCGTCCATATGGCTTTTTATTTTCCGATAGTATTCATAACTATTTTCCATTTTTTTTTCCACCATTTTTTTTTAATTTTTTTTTTGAGTGTGTATAATTTTTTATTCTCTGATCATAAAGTGTGTATTATTATATTTAAATGTTGTGGATCAAAAGTGTGTATTGTATTTTATGAAAAATTATAGATTGTGAGGAGAAGGCATCTAATATAATTTTCTAAGGTTTTTCTAGTGTGTACCATTAATCATTTGATAAAAAAAGATGTGTATTTTGATTTTACATATTTAGATTCTTAGAAATATTTCTGAAATTCAAGGACTTAAAGGTCTTAACCGGATTTATGATTTAGATCTTGGATCAAACAAGATAAGTAAAATAAAGGGGCTTGATTCTTTAAAGAATTTATATACAATCGATCTTCGTAATAAACAAATATCCACCCTTGAAGATTGGAAGTTCTTAATGGTTGTAAAGCATATCTTTTTAAGAATCCAATTCCAAGAGATGAAATTGAAAATATGAAAGATAAAATAGATTTAAAACTGGATTAATTTATAAGAGTTAGTTTGGTTCGTATTTTCGCATTTTTCTATAATCTATGTAACTTATTATCGAAACCAGTAAGAGAGCTGAACCCAGAGATGAGATACTCCATATTGCTGCATTTTTTCAAGATTAAGGTTTCAAAATCACAATTTTTAAAATGAACATAATAGGCTGCATTTTTGATTCTCAGATGTTTAGGGAGGAGTTCAGAAGGTCCGATTAAGAATGGATCTTCTTGAGTTCCCTCTCCTTTACCCACAGAAAGTTGATTGTAATCTAAAAACCTTTCAGGTCCAGTTTCCTTAATATTTTCAATTATCATAAAATCCCTTTAATTGTCATTATTTAACAATTATTAATTAATTAA
>JBHLPN010000362.1:0-3179 GCA_048939445.1 Promethearchaeota archaeon
GTTCCTCTTTAATTTCAATCATTTTAAAGATTCTCCAATAACCTGATATAAAATAATTTTCCAACATCTAAAATTAAATTTAAAAATTCTTTTTGCGATTTGTTTTTTTTTTATTAATATATTTGTATATTATTCACAAATATTTAAATATTATGCATAATATCTAGTAAATAACAAAAAAAAATAAACTACATCTAAAACAATATGATCGACAAACTTAATAAAAATATATTAGAGGAATACCAGAAAGATGCTAGCATAACCTATAGAATATTAGCCAAGAAAATTGGTATGCCCGCATCAACTGTATTCTCGAGAATAAAACAAATGAAAGATTCCGGAGTAATAAAAGGAATCATCCCTTTGGTTTCTTCTGTTGCAGTGGGAAAACCTACAACTGCTTGGATCAAGATAAGTCTTGATATTAATACTGATTGCTGTGATTTTGCTGATGAAGTAGCGAAAAATAAGAATGTTATGGAAACTCATGAGATTGCCGGTGAATGGGATATATTATTAAAAGTTAAAGTAGAGAACAATCTATATCTACATGATCTTACAAAAGAAATAAGTAAGATACCTGGGATTAAGAATATGGAATCGATTATTGCCTTTAAGACAATAAAAGAGGATCCTAGAATTTATCTATAATTGAAACTGCAAAAATTGACACATTATGGTTATCAAGGAATAAATATATAAACAATTAGAGTATTTTAAAGGAGTAGTAAAATGAATAATAATAATAACATAACTCAGAAATTTTATAAGAGCTTAGAAGAGAGAGGATATAAAGGAAAAATCGTTTCTGCTAGACATATTCCAGATTTACGTCAAGATATTAAAAAGCATTATGAGGCAAAGCTTTTGGATCCAGTATTTTATGATGAATATAAGCCTTACTTTGAATTTAAGCCAGATGTTGACATTCCTGAAATTAAATCACTTTTTATTATATCACTTCCACAACCACAATTTCAAGCTATCTTTCACTGGAATAATGATAAGATATCCTTATTGATTCCTCCTACATATTTGTATGGACGAAAAGTAACTGACCAAATGATAGAATTTCTAAATGAAATATTAGAACCAAATGGATATAAAGCAGTTTATGCTATGCTCCCCCAAAAAACCCTTGCCGTACGTTGCGGATTAGCCGAATATGGTAGAAATAATATCACATATGTGCCAGGCATGGGCAGTTTTCATCGCTTAACAACGTTATATTCAGATTTCCCTGTTGAACAGGATAACTGGCAAGAATTACAAATGATGGATCTATGTATGGAATGTTCAGCATGTGTACACAAATGCCCTACGGGAGCAATTCCTACTGATCGTTTCCTTTTACGAGTTGAGCGTTGTATTACTTATCATAATGAACATCCTCCAGAGATTAATTTTCCAGATTGGATTGATCCTTCATGGCACAACTGTTTAGTTGGTTGTCTTCATTGTCAAAAAGTATGCCCTGCTAATAAAAAGGTTAAAGGTTGGATCGAGCCAGGACCCGAATTTACGGAAGAAGAAACAAATCTGATATTAAATGGAGAAAGTTTTAATGAACTTCCTGAAATAACTAAAGAAAAAATAGAAAAGTTTGATTTAGTTGACTATTATGAAGTTCTTCCCCGAAATTTAAGTCCTTTTCTTTAAAACATAATACATTTTACTTATAGTAATGCAATTTAATTATTAGTATTAATGACAAGTGTTAAAAATTGGATTGAAAAAGAAGGTGAAAATATCCTTCGAGAAATCGGCATAAAAAAAGGGCAAAAAATTTTAGATTTTGGGTGCGGAACGGGAGTTTATGCTGTTCTCGCATCTAGAATTATCGGTAATTCTGGAATAGTCTATGCGTTAGATTCTGATGAGGAAGGATTGTTAAAGGAATTAATTAATAAAATAAATAAAGAAAATATTAAAAATATTAAAATTATCAAGACTTCAGGTGAGATTAAAATCCCATTAGCTGATAATTCGATAGATGTCGTTTTGATCTACGATATACTTCATTTATTAAACCATAATGAGAGAGAAGAATTATTCAGAGAGGCATATCGCATCTTGAAAAAAGGAGCATTTGTATCCTATCATGCGACACATCTCAGAAGCAGATATGGGGTTAATCTAGAAGAAATTCAAACTAAAATGAAAAATTATGGCTTTATTTTAACCAGGGAATTTAAAAAACCAATGTTTCATTGGTCTTGGATTGAGGATTCAAATATATTAAATTATAAGAAGAATTAAAAACACTGTGTTATTTACCATTCATATCTACACTTAGTGCAAACTTTCTTTTTTGCGTAAATTCGCCTCGGAATATAGCTAATTACCCTAGATTTATCATCAACTTCTCTTATTGCAAAACCCATTGCACCACATTTTGGACATTGCCTTTTATTAATTCTTGGATCTTCACTAGAAGTAAATGTAGAGGGCGGATCTTCCATGAGATTTGTTGTAGAGGTCGCTTTTGGTATATCTACTGGGGGGGGTGTATATGATTGTTGACTAGGGTAAGTTGATGGGATTGATTCTTTTGACATGTTTTGAATATGTGTTTTTAGTTGGAAGTTCTCAGTAGTTAGTTTAGTTATTTGATTTTCCTTTTCAGCTAGAAGTGCTTGATGAAAATGAAGTTTAGAAAACAATTCAGTAATTTGCTCTCTTAATTTATTAATTGTAACTTCATATTCTGAGATATGTTCATCAGTGTTTTCATACATCATAAATTTAGCTCCTCTTTTAAAATAATAAGGTTGGTTTTTACTATTGTACTTAGTTTGATTTAATATATAAATATTATTAGATATGAATTAGATTATTAAGGTTTTTTTGGTTTCTTTATAATTTTCATGACACACTAATTTAAAAAAAATATTTAAATTAATGCAAGAAATTAGAAAACTTAATCTCTTTAAAGGGAAGATTCTGAAATATCTTTTTTAGCGTAAATCCAATATTGATATTCTCCACCCCTCTCCAATATACCTTCAGATGCTATTGAAAAGCCCGCCTTTTTAATAAGTTCTAATGTTATTTTTGGGCTATAATTACTCCAAAACATTGGAACACCAAAAAAATTATTCATTCCCTCTGATTCTGATACACCAGTATTTATTAACAAAATTCCCCCTGGTTTAAGTATTTCAAGGAATTTTTTGAAT
>JBHLPN010000090.1:0-2644 GCA_048939445.1 Promethearchaeota archaeon
AAGTTTTTCTTTATTTCAAGCCTCATAAATTATGTTCTAGCAGGGAGAAAAGCGTCTCGAGATGAAATAATAAGTGCAATTATTGATTTAAAAAGAAAGGGTTTAATAATTCCAGCAAAAGTAGAATAATTTATTATAGTAAGAATTAAAATTTTTTTTTTCTTTTTTTAATTATACTTTTCCAAGTTAAATTATTTAATATAGGGGAATTTTAAATTAAAGGCCCAGATTTTATCCAGAGGAAGGGGAATATCAAATTTTGGATTTTACAGATTATTTAGAACCTTTAAATTTGCCGAAATGGTTCTCTCCAAGTTATAAGATCGGTAATGATATTGTACCAGGAACTGGAAGGTTATTTCCCTCAATACATCAAACTCAAGGATTTTTTATAGGAAAATTCAAAAAAAAGGAATAATTACAACCATTATGTCAAAAAGGAAATTTTGGACAGTAGGACAGATTGATGCTACAGGCGTACGGGGCCCTCATGAGAAAGAACTTGAAGATATTAGTAAAGCGAAAAATACCATTTTTGTAGATTTAGATATCGATACACTTAATAATATAGTTTCTAATGAATTAGGAGGTAAAATTGAAAATATTGGATTTAGCGAAGATTGGACGATTACTATTGAAATGTTTCCGGAAGTAAATATTCATATGGCATATTCTTATTTCGGAGATGAATTTGGTGATGGTATTGAAGCAGAATTCAAATTTTACTTTTCGGGCATACGGATATTTTGGGTTCCTGGAGAAGATATTGCGACTTTTATTGATATTGTTATGGATTTTCTCGAAAGAAAAATAAAGGACAGGGAACCATTTGAAAAAAGCTATGATATCAAAACTGATTTAATGGAAAAGGTTTTAAAGCAAAGAAGTGAGCCGTTTATTTTTCTGAAAGAAGAAGATGAAGAGAAATTGGCATCTTTTCTTGGAGCAAAAGTATCGAAAAGCAATTATATATGGCGAATAAAAAAAGAATTCTTTCCAAAAATTTTCATTGAAATTATTTGGGATTTACAAAATGGTTTAGATATCAATTATTCAGGAGATAATCTTTCTAAAAATATTGGAAGTTATCATATCGAATTTATTGGTATTTTTTTTCTTAATCATATACTTAGATTTATTACAGTAAATAATACTAATAAAAATTTACCTGACATCTGTTACATAATGTTCTCAAGATATTACACAAAACTCAAAAATTGGGAACATAGAACTAGATGAATTGAAAAAAGATAATTTTAACAAAATTAAACAGCAGTCCAAATTACTGATCTTCCTATTTTTTCTGCCCGCTTAATTTTCTTTGAATTTTCTAAATCTGACATGACTTTCCAAATTTGGGAATTACTTAACTTGAAGTATCTCCTCAACTCTGGAGTTGACATCTTGGTACTACTTAATAAATTCGGAATTAATCTTTTTATTTCATCTATAGTATTCTCATCGGAATCTTCAGAGCTTTCTACATCTTCTTCACATACATCCATTTCTGTAATTATTCTGGAAGCAATTTTATTTAATTGTTTAATATTTGTATCGATATTTTTGGGTTTCATAAAGAGACAACAAAGTTCTAAGTCTCTGGGAAAGGCAACAATGTAGAATTTATCATATAATATTGCTCGTGGTTTTTTAACCGATTCATTTCCACCACGAAAAGCTAAATAAAAATTCATCGCAAAATCGTCTAAACTTACACCCTTACCTACATTTGCATATTCTTTTTTCCACTTAAGGAATGGTCCATCAATCATATCAAATCCAATTAATGCAGCTCCAAAAATTTCATTTTCAGTAAAATTCATTTTTTTGACCTCCTCCTATTTGCTATTCTATCTAATTCTTTTTTAATAATTTTCATTAATTTCCCACGTTCTGAAGGATTTATTGCTGTTAATCCATAAGTTTTAATATGTAATATATCCCCCACTCTCTTATGATCCATTCGTCCATCTATTTTAACTAAATCTTGCTTATTTGCGATTGCTATTATGGGACATTCTTTTCCTACAAAATGACAAGCGTAATTAATTAAATCTCTAGAACTTAATACATTTCTTGGTGTTGAGTCGGTAACAATAAATATTATATCAGACCCTAGTAAGTAATCTCTAGAATAAGTTTTTAGATAACTCTGTTGACCTCCGAGGTCCCACAGTCTTAAAATATAATCTTCTACTTTAATAGTTTTTAAATCTAAACCATGAGTTGGAAAGTATAATCGCTCAATTTCACATTGAGCTAAAAGTTTTGCCAATGTTGTTTTTCCTGTTGCAGGGAACCCTAATAATGTGATTTTTGCTAATTTATCTATTTCAGAACTCAACATTTCAATTCATAAAATTAGATGATTTATTAAGATGTAATGGACTGAAAAAAAATAAGAATCTAAATATCATCTGAAAAATATTGACATATTATAAAAAAAAAGTTAATCTTAAAAATCTGAATTATTTTTTTCTCAAAAGGTACTTTTTCATCCATTTGGGTAATAAAAATCCGCAATACCAGCAAATTGCACTCAATATTAAAATCAATCGAGTTATAATAATCGTTACCTCATTAAGAGGTATAGCTGAGTCTAAGAATGCACCAACAGAAAAAGCAATATATGCAATTAAAAGTA
>JBHLPN010000090.1:2744-10136 GCA_048939445.1 Promethearchaeota archaeon
CGAGGGATTCCAACACCATTACCAAGCGCAACCAAAAAAGATATGCTCGAACTCCACCAACTACTAGAAATGAACATCCATGTCGTTCCAACATACAAGTATACCCGTTCTTTGTATCTATAATATCTTGATAAGATTATAAGACCTACCATTATGGAGATTACTACAAAAATAAGAGAGAATACTCCATTTACAGTATCTAAAAGATTTAATGACATATTTCAAATATAATTTTATTTAATTAGTATAAATAAAAATTAAGAGATTGGATTATATAAATCTTGAATTTTTTAAGAAAAATTAATTTAAAGAACTTAAAGGGTATACAAAAATATTAACAAAATTAATGATAAGAATGTAGGACCAATTAGACTTATTGTTAATAAACTTTGAGAAACCTTGATACATGCCTGTAAAGTATCGATTATTGCATTGAAATAAAGTGGGTTCCCCCAAATCCTAACTCTTTCAATCGAATCTTTGTAAAGAAATTCAACTGGTTCTAAATCACTTTTAGCTTCTTGAATCAGTTTTTTTAATTTTTCAAGAATGAAATCTGTTTTTATTTTATCTCCAATTGGAGAATATCCCCGATTTGAAAATTGACGAGCAACTGTATGTGAATCAGATGTGGTAACTTCTCCCCTTTCTATCCCACGATTTTGCAAAAAATTCAAGATATTTGAACGAACATTGACATAAGCATTGTTTCCATCAAAATGAATAAGAGCAGTTTCAAGGTTTGTATTAGAATTTTTGAATAAATGAAATACTAAGCCTCCAAATCCAATGCCTTCAACTTCTGAATATTTTTCCAATGGATCTTTTGCCACTCCATATAACATGGGATTTTTTTTGATTTCTTTGACACTCTCGCTTTCCATATACTTCTTAGCGACATCAATTAAATCTTTCGCTTCAATACTTTCTTTTTTAATTAGGATTTCATCCCCAATTATTGCGTTATGAGAATCTACAATAATAATTTCTTCATAGTTGTTAGAAAGGGCGATTTTTCTTATATCCTCTCCAACCTCTACCTCAATGTCATCAGAAGGAAGTGGATGTCTCGTTATAAATATAATCGGGACATTATCTATTTCAGTACCGATAAGTTTAGCTGAATTGGAGATTTTTCTGGTGAAATCTTTTATTTCTTTAATCCATTTATATTCTGTGTTCTTATTAATATCGTTGATATCATTTTTCATTCTTGTAATTACTTTCTCAACAATACGTTGGGTAGTTAAATTTTGAGTATGATCATTTGTAGTGTGATAAACTGTTATTCCAGGAATATCTTGAAATTCTTTATAAATATGTTCAGGTAAATCTGATGACCCACAAGTCTTAAAAGGTCCAAAGTGAATATTTGGTATTATCATTAATCCTTTGATTCTTTTTGTTTCAATAGTTCGGATTATTAAATATTGGATTTTCACATCAGTTTCTATTCCAACAGCATCAAAATATCCTTCTATTAACTCGTCATTGCCCTCAGTTAACATTGAAAGAGTAAAAGCCCGAATAAATGAATATCCCCTCATACCAGTTACTTCTTGATATATATTACTTACACGGAATAATCCTTTTCTATAAGGGATTGCAAATAGTAATGCACAAACAATGAAAAATATCATAGCTCTGATAAGAAATTCAATAGTAAATTGACCTATATATAAACTATACAGAATTATTGATGTTACGGGTTGAACCAATGATAAAATTAAATTCCCCAATCTTCCTGCTGTTATAAATGAGAAATGAATAACGAATGCTACAATATATGAAATAATTGCTCCTAAGATAAGAAATACTTCTTGATATTCAATGTTATTTAAAATTATTGCCATTAATTGGCCAAGAATAAGTGTAACTTCCATAATTGCACTAAAAAAAGCATTCATTTGAATTGACCATCCCTTTGGAGGTAAACTTAGGAGAGGACTTTTTTTTGAATAAAATATAATAGAAACCAAACTACCCACTCCAGAAGTTATTAAAAAAAGAGAAGTAAAACGTACATAATGAAGTAGATCCAATCCTTGTATCCAGATATTACTCAATAATAAGGATAATAATCCTAAAAGGAATGGTGTACCAAATAACATTGAATAAGCAAGCTTTTTTGAAGAAAATAATTCCAAATAAGAAATAATACCAGGAATTTGACGACCAGGGCGTTTTTTTATAATCATAAATGTTTAAAATAAATGAATTACAATTAGTAATACTTAATTGAAAAAATACCTTCTATTGTAATGAAGAACTTATACAATTATATCTTTTTGTATTTATTATAATACAATATAAAAACACAACATGATAATTCTAAGATTATGGATATTCATTCACAAAGGTTATTGAATTTAGCAAATAAACGTTTTTCAGAAATCCTGACTGATGGATTTAAATTGTTTGTTAAGACCTATGGGACTATAATCTTGCCGTTAGCAATTTTTCAAATAATACTAATTATATTAGATATTTTTTTACTAACTGATTTAAGATTATATCTTAATACGGTTGAAATAACTTATACTGAGATAATGAATAAATTTCTGGAGGGTATAACTCTTACTGCAAATGAGTGGAATTTCTTGTCATTCTTCTTATTAATGAGTTATTTCCTTTTATTTCTTCAAAACTTATTAGGCGCGATAATAATAACCATTGCTATGTGTTCAGTCAGTACCTACGTTTTTAAAATGTATATGAGAGAAGAAATTAGTTTTATAGAATCATTTAAATCATCATTTAATAAAAAGATGCTTATAGTTATTCTAATAATAGGGATATGTTTACCTTTAAGTTCTTTATTATTGTTTATTCCTGCAATTATCATTTTTGGATTTTTCATTTTTTTAGTATTCACTTACAATATGGAAGTGAAAAAAAATCCCATTTCAGAGGCTCGTGCAATTGCTAAAGGTGGATTCTGGAAAATAATTGGTATCTTTGTAATAAATGTAATTCTAATAGCTTTTATCGGTTTTTTTTTTAATCTAATGTTGAGTATAATCTTAAACACAGGTTCAGCAAATTTTTTAGCAAATTTTAATAATTGGTATGACCCAATTACAAGAAATTATGGAATGATTATTCTTTATGAAATTCTTGTAAATTTTATTGATATCGTTTTTGCTCCATTATTTATTTGTTTACTAACAGTATTATTTTCATCTTTAAAGGCTAGAAGAGACTTGAATTACCTTAATCAACAAGGTTCCTATCCGGTTAGGCAAATTTATAAAGAAGAATATCCATTGCAACAAGAATCGCATGAACATATTAGATCTCATGAATCATTATCTAAGGTTCAAATAGAAGGAAGATTCTATTGCCCCTTTTGCGGAACCCTCATCAAGTCAGGATTGAAGGAATTTTGTCCCAAATGTGGAGAAAACTTATCTTTTATAAGTAAATAAAACATAAAAATAAAGTAGTAATGTATATAAATATTGAGAAAAAATTCGATTTAAATAAGGAGAATATTAAAAATCCAGTTGTATTAATAGGATGGCCAGGAATTGCGTTAGTTGCTAAATTAGCAATTACTTCAATACAAGAATCGTTAAAGGCCAAACATTTTTTAAATATTCAATTTTTTGATTTCCCTCCTAAATCAATTGTAGAAAAAGGATCATTAGAAATACCAACAGCAAAGTTATATTATAAATCAACGGATAAAGAAAATGGAAATGATTTTTTCATCTTAACCGCCGATTATCAACCCCAAAGCCCTTCTGGCGTATTTGAGTTTTCAAAAATATTTTGTGAAGAAATGGATAAGATTACAGGAGGAAACATAAAAATGTATTTAAGTACTGGTGCAATGATTACTGATATAGTTCATGATAAACCGTTAGTATATGTATGTGGTACTAATCAAAATATTCTTAAATCATTTCTAAAGTTCGATAACACAAAATTATATGAGGGTGGATATATTTCAGGAGCAAATGGTATTTTACCAGCATGGGCTGGAGCAAATGGTTATGCACCGGGAATTTGTTTATTAGCAGAGACTTTACCAATGCCAATGCTGACTTTAGATCCTCGCAGCTCTAAAGCTCTTGTTTCCATATTAAAAGATTATTTTTCTATTGATATTGATTTTGATAAGCTTAATGAAAAAATTAAAGAAATGGAAGCAGTATTTGAATCATTTAAAAAACAAGCAGACCAATTTATGCGGCCACCTCGAGAAGATAAGGGTACGGATTCATATTTCCGATGATTATTAAGGAATCCCATTCTAAATTTAAAATAGTTAAAAAAAATATAACTATATTATTAATATCGAATATTTTTTGATGGATCATCGTGCAAGACACTAGCTATATCGAAAGCAATAAAAGAATCAAGGATAAATTAAGAACTTATGGAATTAATAAGCAATCGAGTAATTATATTAAGGATATAATTTCCCTAATTAATAAAGAGATTGGAATTAACAAAATCTTATCAATCATATTATTTGGCAGTCAGAGAGCGAAGAATGAAGCTTCAATTATATCTGATTGCGATTTACTAATTATTTTTAAGGATCGTGTCTCAAACCGTCATATTAAAGAAATGGAAAAATACTTCTTTGCTTTAGAAATAAAACATAATTTTAGAGAATTTTCTAAACGCATTTCTAAAAAGGTTTTAGGTGTAGTCAACCAAACAACAGGTATATTTGTAAGCCATTTTTTAACTAAAAAAAGATATTGGGAAGAAGTTATCTTTCATAAGATTTTTCGAGTTAACAAGGTATTTTCTTCAGTGTTTGCTCCGCGACATATTGTATTAGGGAATGTATTAATAAATAGCTCAATACTTTACGGAGATGATTTAAGGGAGGAAATAAGACCAAAAATTCAAATCACGATACAAGAAATGTTTAGAAGCACTGTTATGAATCTAATGATTTCTCTCTTCTCTCTTTCAATATCTTTCCTCAAAAATTTAAATCCTACAAAATATCAGTTAGAAGCAATAAAATGGGCTTTAAAATCATCCAATTATTACTGTTTTAGAGATTCAGTAAATCTTAATAAAGTAACAGAACGGTTTATCTCTTTTGAAAGAACAAAATTACGGAAAAAGGCTAAACGATTTTTCTCAGAATTCCTTGAATTAAGAGCACAACCTCGTAATAATATGAGTTTTATGATTCGCTGTCCAATACGCATTATTAAAATTCATACTAAAGCTATATTATTCAAGAAATTATTCAAAAGAAAGGAAGGAATACATATTCCATCTAAACCTCCTGAACCTATTATTCCTGATCATTCTTTTCCTTTAAGAATTTAATCTTAAAATTTTAAATTTGATAACCAGAAATAAATTTTTTAAAATCCTAAATATAAAAATATATATAGATGTTAATTTATTTAACATTGTATTTCTTAAGAAATATTTTTTTTACAATACCTTAATAAATTACTAATCTTTATTGAAGAGGAGGAATATGGCTGAAGAAATTGACATCCGAGAACTCTTTTTCGATATATTAGATATCGTAAAATTTGAATTGAAATTTTACCGATATAAAGAATCCCCAATGTTCGAACGCATAGTTAAGACAAGAGTATTCCAACAAAAGCTCCAAAAATTAAAGGATTTTATTAATACATATTTTGATATTATGTATAAAGACGAAGAAAGTCCTATAAATCAAGCTGCCTTGCACACTCAACTTGATAATATTGCTCGGTTGACAAATTATTATGATGATTTATCGGATTTTTATACAGATCATACAAAAATAATGATTACTAAAGAAAAATTACAAACCTTGATAGACTATTCGCATGTGGAAGTTCTTTTCCTCATATTCACAAATATTCTAGACTGGGAACATTACAAAAGTAGTCTTTTATTTCCTACTAATAAAGTAAAAGAAAAAATCTTAAAGGAATTTCTCAATAAGCTAGCAAGCTCTGAAATTAGGGATGTAGAAGATATTATTGATTTAGAACAAGCAATAGAAAGTTTTGTGCAGAGTATTGAAGCGTAACTTTCAAGATAATTATTTTGAATTTTGATAATAGCTAATTTTTAAACCATAAAAGGTAAATTTATATTAAAGCTGGCTTGTTGTATTCATAAAAGGATACCTTTATCCACTTATTAGCAACGGTTTTATTAAATCTGGTAATAATCTAACAAGATAATTAAGTTTTAAGGTTAATATAACATGGGACTAAAAATAAAATTATACGGAGATTTAAAAGAAAAAGTCCCATATCAAAAAAGTGATAACGGACTTCCAAGCACGATAAATATTGAAAAGAATGAAATTAAAACAGTTTTGGATATTCTATATAATTATAATATAACTCAAGATGAAATCAGTCATATATTTGTAAATAGTAAATATTCTGGTGCCGGAAAAGAAGTTAAAAATGGAGATCGAATTGGAATATTTCCTAAGAAAATGGGATTAATTTTTGTAGAAATACCTTTGGCTAATTCTTTTAGAGTTGTTATTAAATTATCCTCTGAATTAGCTAGATTTGGTCCAAATGAAGCTAATTTAACTGTTCCTGAAGGTACAACCCTTAATTCGGTGGTTAACAACTATAATTTTAAAAAAGAGTTAGGAAAATTAAATATTTCAGTTAACGGAAAACGATGTTTTGAAAAAAATTATATTTTAAAGAATAAAGATGTTATTTCAATTTTCCCATAAATGAATAGAGAAAAAATATCACGATAGAAAAGGAAGAAAAATACCTTTTCTCCCATGAGAAACAAGAATATAGATATTATTAAATATCTGATTCATCATGTATTTGCTTAAGTAATTTGAGATTGCAAGAATTCAATTATAAACAAAGATTATATCCTCAAAATGGCAGATTGCTTCGATAAAATATTGGAAATTTATGAAAATAGCGAGGTAAAGAGATATCAAGCTCTAATTAGTTTAATGAAGCAACTCGATAAGGAAATATCAAATGCAATCAGAGTCAGAAATTGTTTAATTTTATTAGTTAATCTATGCTTTAATCCAGAATCTCCTGATTTTGCCTATAGTAGAGGAAAATCGCCACGTGAGCTTTCTGAAGATGAAAAATTTGAAATGCTTGAGTTATTAAAATGCGAGTTTAATAGCTAATTCTTTTAAAAAACTTTAAGTTCAATTTCTTTCCATTCATCATATTGATTAAAAATATCATCAATTTTTTCCAGAGTTTCAATAAGTGCATTTTTAGTTTTACTATCTTCTCTAAAGGTATCAACAATTACATCATAGAGATCAACATCATATTCTAGAGCAAGATCAGATATTTTTATTAAATCATCTCTTTGAATTCCTTTTTCTTTTAATTGGGTGAATAAAAGAAATTCAATCTCTTCTTTTAATTTGATAGTTGCATTTAAAGATTTAGTACA
>JBHLPN010000363.1:0-3173 GCA_048939445.1 Promethearchaeota archaeon
ATGTCATTGATATCTTTGATATAGGTGCGACAGCCTGGACTGTCGGCAATATAGTGCTGAGCGAAGGGAAAACATAATACCTTGCATAGTTCCGGCTCTGCTAAATCTGGAAAAAGGTTATTAACCTTTAAATGAATATCCTCAATAGGAATTTCTAAAGCCTTTTCAACTTCAGCAGGATCAAATATAACGGCAAGTGTATCATCATTTTTACTATCTGAAAATTTTTTACTGTGACCGATCGATGTATTTCCTAGTACCCAAAGGGGTTGATCAAGGTCGCGCATTTTTCCATTGGTAATATTACCTGTTAAGATAATCTGTCGGTCAGTTGTGTCTTCTTTAAAGTCCAGCAGTATATCTCCCTTTGAGCTCGTCGTATATATAGCATTTTTACTATTTCTGTCTGCAACTCCTACTGAAGGGACAGCAATTATAGTATTGCTCAGAATATCGATAAAAATCCAGGAGATAAGACCGGTTTCTTTATCTTTCGCAACGAGATATGATTCAAGCCTAGAACCCCAAAAAGTACTTGCTCGTGTATTGAAGACCCCCATTCCCAAATAATGTTCTGATTCTTCATCAGCAAAAATTCTGGTCTTTTTCAACTCATAGCGTTCCGGCAATAATGATTTTGCTTTTTCGATATTTTTAAGCTTAAAGAATAAAAACATACTATAAGGTTCAATTACAAAACCCATGTAGGGAGTCTTTTTTGAAGTTTTAATTAACAGCTTTTTAAAAAGGAAGCGAGGCAAAAACCGTTTGAATCCTTGGAAGAAATACAAAAAGCTAACTTCCTTTGGATCAATTAAGCGTTCCACATTTCTGATAAATTTTTCATCATCTAAAATTTTCATATTTTATAAAACCTTCAAAAATAGAAATAGTTCCCTATATTAAAGCATCATTATTATTATGTATAAATTATACACCCATCTCCAAGTAAAATCCCAATTAATTCTGTCAAATCTTTAGAAATAAGCATTCTGATAATTTAAGTATATTTTAAATTATTCTAGATTTAGATATAAAATCTCACTGAATTATATTCAGTATATTCACTGTTTGCGAGGATCGGTAATTCCCAGCTTCTTTATATGCATATTCCGCGTCTTTTATTTTCAAGGGAATTTTCATTGAAATCAGACTCTGAATTTACCTTCCATTCAAATTCTCCCTAAATTTTAGACAAGACCATGAAACTGAAAAACTTAGCTTGTATGGGGAGAGAATTTTTATGATGAAAAGAATATTTAACCTAAAAATGGGTGTCACTCCTAAAGATGATAAATTACCTAAAATTCTCCTGAATCCCTTAGAAGGAACTGAGATTGTTGGTAAAACCCCTAACTTTGAACGATTAAAATAAGAATAATATAAACATAGATCTTGGAATATTGAAACAGGAGAATTAGACCAAGAAAAATTAGAAAAATTAGGATTAAATGAACTTTAAAAAATAAAGAAAAAAATTTTTTATTTCCAACGCCATTTAGGTTTTGTTTTTTGAAGACGGGCAAGAGCTCCTGACATGGCATCTTTAGTTTGGAGCAATTGTGAGCTTACAAGAGTTTCTAACTCTAATCCTAAAGCAGTGTCTTTTCCATAACAATCATCAATTAGCTTTTTTGCTAACCCAACTGCTAACGGAGCAGAATCAATTAGTTCATCTGTGTACATTTTAATAATTGAATCTAGTTCTTCATGGTCTTTTAACACGCGATTTACAACACCAAGCCTATAAGCTTCGTTACCATTAAATCTCCGTCCAGTCAAAATGATATCTTTGGCATTTTGAATACCAACTAGCCTAGTTAGCCTTATGGTACCACCTACGTCAGGATTCATACCGATCTTAGTTTCTAACATATGGAAATCAGCAGATTCAG
Source organism: Promethearchaeota archaeon (assembly GCA_048939445.1). Classification (GTDB taxonomy): domain Archaea; phylum Asgardarchaeota; class Lokiarchaeia; order Sigyniarchaeales; family SOKP01; genus Loki-b32. The sequence continues at coordinate 1,896 of JBHLPN010000363.1, forward strand.
TACAAAATCGAAAATCACATGCTAATGCTAACTCAAATGCCATCCCATAACAATACCCATTTATCTTAGCAATCACAGGTTTTTCCATCTTTTCAATTTTCGTAAATATAGGATGAATCCAAGTATTCGCAAAATATCTAAAATTCCTAGGGATACGTAAATCAGGAATAACTCCTTCTGGATCTTTTTCTTGGCCTGTCAGGAAATTTAAGTCAATCCCAGAACTAAAAAAATCTTTTCCTCCAGTTATAATTACAACTCTAGCATTAGTTCGTTCCACTTTATCTATAGCTTTTTGAAGTCCAACCATTAAATCATAATTCATTGCATTCTTTTTATCTAGACGATTCATTTTTATCGTCACTATCGTCTTATCTTCGTTTTCCTCTATTAATACAGCATTTTCAGTCATTTTTTTCATTTAATAATTTTGTTTTTTGTATAATATAATTGTAATTGGATAAAAAAATTATTTTTTTACCTTATAAAATAAAAAATGATCCTCTCTATTACTCAACAATTAAATTAATATCTCTGTACTAAAGCGTATAAAAATAGCATCTTTATTTTTAATCTAATTAAATTTTAATAAATTCGAGATTTTTCCTTATTAAAAATAATAAAAATTTATGAGGATTATTCTTGAGATTCTTTAAATTATTTACGCCTTTTAAAATTAGGAATATGACAATCTCCAACCGCATCATTATGCCTGCTTTAAATCTAAATCTTGCCGATAAAGGCTTTATAACTAAAAGATTAATAGATTTTTATGTTGAAAGGGCTAAAGGCGGTGCTGGTATGTTAATTGTAGGAGGATGCGCTGTAAATCTCTATGCTAGTGGATTCCCACTCATGATTTCTATTGAAAGTGATGAATATCTACCGAAATTAACGGAATTTACAGAAGCTATACACAATACGCGTGATGATGTGAAAGTTGTTTGTCAATTATACCATAGTGGAGCTTATACGTTCCCCTTCTTGATTGGTAAGCCACCAATCGCACCTTCTGCTGTATATAGTAAATTCAGTAAAACAACTCCGAGAGAGATGACACTTGAAGATATAAAAAGAGAGCAACAAGCATTTGCTGATGCTACTGTACGAGCAAAAAAAGCAGGATTTGATGCTGTAGAGATTTGCGCTAATGCAGGTTATTTATTTAGTCAGTTTACATCTCCAAAAACGAATATTCGAACTGACGAATATGGTGGGAATCTTGAGAATCGTTTAAGATTTCCTATTGAAACTCTTGAATTAATGAGATCAAGTGTA
>JBHLPN010000364.1:0-3165 GCA_048939445.1 Promethearchaeota archaeon
CACTTCTTATTAGTCCACATAGTTCCTGTCACAATATTAATATCTCCCATATCAAGATCTTTCATAATTTGGGGGTCATCCCATGGAAAAGAAGAGTGTTTTTTATCTAAATCCCCAAAAGCATAAAAATCTTTATCAGCATTAATACGATCTCGTGAATATTTAAATGCCTCATAACCAAAATCTGCGCTGTGATTATTACTCACAGATAAGAGCCATTTTGTCTCCATCTCTTTCTTCGGTGATACCATTCCTTTTAATTGTTTTAATATGTCTTCTTTATGTTTTTGAGAAGCAAGACCACCTTTCTTAGTGGCGTCTTTAAGAGTTAAACCTTTATCTGTTAAGTATTTCTCAGTTAAAATTATTCCTTCTAAATTACCTACTATGAGATTGACATCACCAAAAAATTTTTGAATTCTTTTTTCAAACTTTAGTTCATAATCATCCATTTTCATAATGTCTCCTATGAAACCGATTGTATATTTAACCTCCCTCTTTGGGTTTGAATTATCAAATTCAAATTCTCGCCACCCATCTTCGTTTAAAGTTCCGATGTTTTCAATCTTATGCTGCTTTATTTGAACTGTCTGATGAATAACTAGACTAACAAAAAAAATAAAGAGAAATAAAAAAACATAAAACCATGGGTCAGAAACTCTAATGATAAGTGTAGTCACCACAGGGGTAATAAACAAGAAGATTATTACGAAAATAAATGGATAATAGAAATCCATAATTATATGTTTTCCAATCCATTTTATCGTTTCCCACAAACTATAAGGAAGGAATTTTATATTCCGGGATTCACGAGGTTGTTTTTTTGACATTATAATATAACACTCTCTTTACTTGAGAAGCTTTAATAGAATTTCGAAAATAGAGGAATTCCTCTTTAAATTAATATTAGGTTAGTATTATTTATAATATTTTTTTTAGCTATTTTATCAATTCTAATACATGTCTAATTTAAATTGAAACTCAACATTTATTTAGAAAAAAGTAGATTCTTGATTAAAATCAAATTTTTAAATTTATTAAAAAAGTGATATAATTTGAGTAAAAAAGAATCGAGCTTGGTAAAATCTTCAATTTTTTTTGCTTTCTATCAAATCAGCGATATTACTGCATATCAATCTTTTATTCTATTAATTTTCACGTTCTATTTTACGGTTATTGGAATCGAAATTTGGTTGATAACAACAGGTTATATAATTTGGGCAGTTTGGAATGCTCTTAATGATCCACTTTTGGGATATTTATCTGATAAAACACATACGAGATGGGGGCGTCGTAGACCATGGATTATGGCTTCTTTCATACCATTAGGTATATTTATATGGCTTCTTTATACACCAGTATTACCTCAAGGACTTACATACCAAGTTGGTAATTTTATTTATTTTCTAATTGTAATTATAATCTTTGAATTTTTTTACACTATGTTTAGCCTTAACAGCACATCAATGTTCCCTGAAGTCTTTCTTTCCAAAAAAGAAAGAACTACTGCAAATAACTTTAGACAGGTTTTTACAATCATAGGCTTAATCGTGGCATTTATCCTTCCAGGGATAATCATTGGTGAATATACAGATCCATCTAATTTAACTAATTATCAGATTTTTGGGATAATAGCAGGGGTAGTAGTCATAATATGTGCAGTAATTTTCTTGAAGTTTAGTCCTAGAGAAAAAGCAGAGTTTAAAGAAGATTCTAAAGAAGCTTTTAGTTTATTTAAATCAATGAAGTTTTGTATTAAGAGTAGATCGTTTAGATGGTATATCCCTGCAGAGATTGCAAATTGGTTTGTCTATGGAATTCTACCTACCATTGTTCCTTTATATGCTGAATTTGTCTTAAATATTACAGATGCTTTCTTGATTTCATTATTATTAGGAATTACTTTTATTTCAGCAGCTATTTTTATGACAATACTATGGAAGCCATTAGTTCGTAAAATTGGTAATAGAAAATCTTGGATGATCTCACTAACAATCTGGTTTTTTACTTTACTACCATTAATGTTTATTAGTGATATGATTTCTGGTATGATAGTTTTTACTTTAGTAGGCATTGGATTATCCGGATCATTTTATATAATCGATTTAATAGTAGCAGATATCATTGATGAGGATGAATTAGCGACAGGGATAAGAAGAGAGGCTGGGTATTATGGTGTTAATGCTTTCTTCTTACGATTTTCAAATGTGTTTGTCATTCTTGCAATAGGGACAATTCTTAGTACAGTTGGTTGGACAACATTTGAACCAACTTTAGTTACCCCTCAAGTAATATTTGGACTAAGATCTTTAATGTTTATATTTCCTGGGATTGCAATAATAATTGCGATTTTAGCAATATATAGATATCCATTAGATGGCGAAAAATTAGTCAAAATCAAAGAAGATCTTAAGAAAATTCATGAAGAGAAGAGAGCAAGAATATAATAGAGCTTATAATGCTTTTTAATCTATTTTTTTAATTTTTTTAAATTTAGTAAAATACTATTTAATAATTTTTTTTAATTTCATTATTCCGTTGCGAATCCTATTAAGGATCTCTTCAATTTCATCTTTTTTTACAATCAATGGAGGCATGATAACATGCGTATCTTTTTTATTTCCACAATAATTGAGTAGAACTCCCTCCTTAATTATTGAAATCATCCCTAACTGACTATTATTCTCATCATAATATTCCACACCCCACATCAAACCTCTTCCTCTCACTTCTTTGATGAGTTCTGAATTATCTTCTGCGATTTCCTGCAATCCTTTACCAAATAAATTTCCGACTTCTTTTACATGATCTAAAAATTTGGGATCAGATTGAATTTCTAGCATCTTTAGAGCAACAGCACATCCTAACTCCGAACCACCTGTAGTAGATATATGAATAAACGGATCATCTTTAAAAACTGCTCTTTCAATAAATGGTTTATAACTACAAGTTGATAACGGATACACCCCAGAACTCATTCCTTTTCCACATACGATAAAATCGGGAACCACCTTCTCATTAGGATATAATCCTCCATAAATTGCCCAAAAATTACTTGTTCTCCCAAGACCTGCTTGAACTTCATCGCTTATCATCATAACCCCCTTTTCATCACAAATCTCTCGGACTTCTGAGAAATATCCTTCTGGAGCAATTAAAACACCT
>JBHLPN010000365.1:0-3158 GCA_048939445.1 Promethearchaeota archaeon
ATGTTGAAATAAAACAAGATGGAGGTTTTTATATCAATGGTCAACCGATTATTTTTAAAGGAGTAAACAGGCATGAGCATGATCCTTTTCATGGTAGAGCTTTACCTTATAATAGAATGATTCAAGACATCAAATTATTAAAACAGAATAACATCAACGCTGTACGTACTAGTCATTATCCAAATCACCCCAAATGGTATAATTTATGTGATAAATTTGGAATTTATGTTATTGATGAATGCAATTTAGAATCTCATGGATTACGAGATGTTTTACCCAAAAGCGACCCAAAATGGACTAAAGCTTGTCTTGATCGAATGATTAGAATGGTTGAGAGAGATAAGAATCATCCATGCATTGTTATGTGGTCTCTTGGTAACGAAGCTGGTATGGGTGAAAATTTTAAAAAAATGAAAGATTTTGCACTTGAAATTGATTCTACAAGACCTATACATTATGAAGGCGATTTTGCACAGGAAGTTTCTGATGTTATAAGTTTTATGTACTATTCTCCAGGAATTCTTGAAAAAATGATAAAAAGGAATAAATATGGAATGATTGGCAAGACTAAACGATTAGAAAAGGGTATAAAGAAACCTTACATGTTATGTGAATATGCTCATGCAATGGGGAATAGTCTTGGTAATTTTCAAGAATATATGGATGTTTTTGAAAAGTATCCTAATGCAATTGGTGGTTTTATCTGGGATTTCGTTGATCAAGGTCTTGTTAAAATGTCAGAAAAAGGAATTAAATTTTGGGCTTATGGAGGGGATTTTAATGATGTTCCTAATGATAGTAATTTTTGTATTACTGGAATTGTCTTACCCGACCGGAAACCTAATCCCTCTATATTTGAAGTTAAAAAAGTTTATCAAAATATTAAGGTACTTCCAGTTGATTTATTGAAAGGTAAAATTAAAATTCAAAATAAATATAATTTTACATCTACGGATTTTATAGATATTTTTTGGGAATTAATTGCTAATGGGATAAAAATTGAAGAGGGCGAATTAGATAATTTTAAAATAAAACCAGGCGAAATTAAAGATGTAATTGTTCCATTCAATGCTCCCGAAATAAAGCCTAATACCGAATATCATTTAAAAATATCATCTACTTTAGCAGAAGATACGATTTGGGCTAATAAAGGTTATATTCTTGCTTGGGATCAATTTAAAATTCCATATAATGTCCCAATAAAACCAGAAATAAGTATAAAAGAGATAAATAAAATTGAAATTGAAGAGTTAAATGACCATTACATAATTAGAGGTAAACAATTCAATATTAAATTTGGAAAAATGAGTGGTGTAATTGAATTCTATTCTTTTAGAGATTTAGATTTAGTTGTTAGTCCTTTTATCCCAAACTTTTGGAGAGTGCTAACTGACAATGATTTAGGAAAAGTTGATTATGCTGAAAAAATTCTTTCAGATGTAGATAAAAGTTGGAAAGAAGCGAGTAAAAGACGAAAAGTTATTAATCTTGAATGTAAAAAAATTAAACCACAGATTATTGTAATAAATGTACAATTTATGATACCCAATTCTGAAAGTTTGCTTGAAACAGTATATACATTTTATGGGAATGGAGATATAATTATTAAGAACACATTTACTCCAAGTATAAATATGGTTCGTTTCGGTATGCAAGTGACAGTTCCTGGAGAATACAAAAAGATGACTTGGTATGGAAGAGGTCCTCATGAAACTATGTATGATCGAAAAACTGGAGCAGCTATTGGAATTTATTCTGGATTAGTAGAAGAACTAATCCACCCATATATTAGACCCCAAGAGAATGGAAATAGAACGGAAGTACGGTGGGGTGCTCTTACTAATAACGAAGGAAATGGGTTATTAATCTCTGATGTTGGAGGAACTTATCTTAATATTAGTGCTTGGCCTTATAGTATGGAAGATTTGGAATCCGTAGCACATAATTATGAATTACCACGTCGAGAATTTATAACTTTTAATATCGATTATAAGCAGAAAGGAGTCGGTGGGGATATTCCAGCACTCGCAGTAGTTCATAATGAATATTTGTTAAAAAAGAATGAAAAAATTAGTTATTCTTTTCTTTTTCGAGGGTACACTATGAACATGGGAGATATTGACTTAATTGCCAATAGAAAACCTCAAATATTCTAAATAGAATATAAAAATGTTATTAAACAAAAATTTATTTTCATCAATATTTATAAAAAAATTGAAAAATTTGATGTTTGAATGGCTCGTCCTTTATGGTTTGTAAATTTAATTAAAAAGGCTTTCCCAAATGTAAAATTAGTTGCAAAATTAACAAATTTGCCTATTATTGGAACTTTTTTTGATCTTCTCCTTTTTAAGGGGGATGATATAATTTATCTACCACAGGATAAAGTCATCACTATTAATAAATCCTTAGGAGAATATGATGAGTACATATTACCATCTGACGTGTTGAAATACTTTATTGAGAAAGCTAAACACCATTGGATCATGAATTTCTGTATTTGTAGATCGAGCATGAAATGCAAAAACTATCCTATCGATTTAGGATGCCTTTTTCTAGGGGATGCCGTTTTAGATATTAACCCACAATTAGGAAGATTGGTTTCTAAAAAAGAAGCTTTAGAGCATTTAAAAAAATGTAGAGAGGCAGGTTTAGTTCATATGACTGGACGAAATAAATTAGATGCACAATGGCTTGGGGTTAATAATGGAGAAAAACTCTTGAGCATATGTAATTGTGATCCTTGTTGTTGTTTATGGCGTGTAGCCCCAATCGTAGCTCCTAAAATTGGATCTAAAGTTAAAATGATGCCAGGGATAAAAATTCAGGTAACTAATAAATGTATAGGATGCGGGACATGTACAAAGGGTGTATGTTTTGTTAGTGCTATAGATTTAATAGACAATCGTGCTGTTATAAATAAAGAATGTAGAGGATGTGGTCGATGTATTGATATATGCCCTCAAAAAGCAATAACCATAGTTGTTGAAGATGATAATTTTGTTAAAAAAGCTATTGAGGAGATTGACCACCTTATAGATGTTGCTTAATACTTAAGGCTTAAGTTTTTTTTCTCCCATAAAAAATTTTTTTAATTTCAAATTATCTACTCGAGTTCTCTCTTTCAGTGCGGATACAGCTTGAACTGCTTCTTTAAT
>JBHLPN010000366.1:0-3151 GCA_048939445.1 Promethearchaeota archaeon
TCCTTTTGTAATTATTATAACTCCCATTCCAATTAATATTGCTGAGAAAATCATTTGGATTGAAATTGGGCGATTTAGAAACAATGTAGCAAACAATATAGTGAAAAATGGGGTTGTAGTGGAAATAGCAAGAGCTTTAGCAGGTCCTAAGATCTTCTGTGATTGGAGGTATATTGTATCTCCCAAGATAACAGTAAATAGGATACTCATCCATAATATTGCTACTAGTATTATTGGGATAGAAAATATTTTAAGAAAGACCCCATAGAAAAAACAAATTACTAGGAATGTTATAAATCCCACGATTGATCTTATTGCATTTTGAAAAATTGGTGTTGCTTCATTTTCTATCTTTCTTGCTAATACAAATGAAAGTGCAAAAGATACTCCAGTAAGAATACCCATCAATTCCCCATACATACTGTTTCTTGTCTCTTTTTCGCGTTTAGATATAATTTTCTTTAATTATTCTCATGCTTCATGAATTTTACTTTTTTTGAAATTTAGTAATCTCTCTCACATTTTTAAAGAGCTTTGTGATTTTAATTGTTTATGTTTGAATTTTATTGACATTTAAAAATTGAGGATATTTTAATGGTATTTGGTCAAAACAATTTTAATTTGAGAGAAAATAATAACGATGAAAACCCAAAAAGTAACCTCGAAAATATTATAATTAAAAGTGCCTATAATTCCTGTAATTTTAATAAAATTCCTCCGATAATTGGGTGTATAATTGCAGATCAGTATGGAAATACAATACTAGTAAATGAATATAACTCTAAGAATAAAAACAATTTTGGACCAATAAAATCGTACTTATCTGAAAATGAGAAAAATTTATTAGAAATTGATTTGATTTCGATGTATTTTAGCTCACTTAAAACTTTCGCGGGACAAACAAATATTCAAAACTTGTCGAACTTAGAAATTCATGGTTCAAATATTAAGGTCCAGATTTTTTTTCTATTCGATAATTACATGATAATTATTTTTCTTAATTCCAATACAGAATTGAGTTTAAAAGATAAAACTCAAATTATTAGATATTTTAAGGATAAATTAACTAAATATGAGTTTGAATTTAAACATTTTAACGCAGCAAAATCGAGAAAAATTCTTGGCATGTTAAGTAATAAAGGAAATGCATGGTTAAAACAAATAAATAAAAATTATTTACAGACCTATAAAGATTCTTATTTGAAGCAACAAGAAATTATTGACGAATTGAGAAGTGAAATAGGACCAATAATTGACAAAGTACTTCATGAATATTTGGAAAATATTCCAGAGAATATCGTAAATAATGTATCAAAGGAAATACAAAACAAAATCCAAGATAAACTATTTGGCTTTAACCCAAATTCACAGTGATTTAAGAAATATTAGGCTTTTGAAGTTTGAAATATTTTAAGGAATGTAAAATTAATTATATTAAATATATTATAGTGATGATTCACTATCCTCAATTAATATTTTGAGAATACAAAAAAAGGTATAAGGAATGAAATCGAAAGAAGCAGCTAAAAATGCACTTGAAAATATTATAGAAGCAAAACCAGGTGAATCTGTATTAATTATAACAGATGATATAAAAAGAGAAGTAGCTCAAGCTTTTGCAGAAGGAGCACTTGAAATAGGACTTTGGACTAGAATTAATGTTCTTAAAACTGAGCATAATGTATTTAGGACAGAACCACCTGCCCATCTGGTTGAAATGATAAACTTACATAATCCTCCAGACATTTTTATAAATCTTTTTCGGGGTGGAGCTAAAGAAACAATATTTCGAATCAAGATAATGGAACTAGAAGCACGTAAAGGACGATCACGTGTAGGACATTGTCCTGGAATTACTTTGGATATGTTAACGGAAGGCGCCTTAGCACTTACAAAAGATCAAACAATTGAAATGCAGAATAATGCGCGAAATCTATTAGCTATCCTTCAAGAAACTGAAACTGTTCATATTACTGCTCCAGGAGGTTCTGATTTCACATTTAGTGTGAAAGGACGAACATGGTTTTCTGATACTTTTATTAACTGGAAAACAAGAAAAAATATGAATCTTCCCACTGGAGAAGTTCTAATTGGACCAGTTGAAACTTCTATGCAAGGGATTTTAGTGTGTGATCTTGCTGTTGGGGGAATAGGTCCAATCGAACATCCAATTATTATTGAAGTTATTGATGGGCATGTGGAAAAAGTTTCAAGCGAAGATAAGAAAGCTCTCAAGATCATAGAAGAGACTCAAGCAACTGATAAAATGGCGAAACATATTGGAGAATTTGCATTCGGTTTAAATCCAAGAGCCCGAATTGTAGAAGAGTTTCTAGAATCTGAAAAAGTATCAAATACAATTCATGTAGCTTTTGGAGCTAACCTTAGTTATCCTGGTGTTGTCGCAAATTATTCAAAAACACACCAAGATTTCCTTGTTGATAAACCAACAGCAGAAATTACTTTCTCAGATGGGCATAAAACAATAGTAATGGAAAATGGGACGCTTCAAATATAGAAAAAATCTAATTTTTTTTATCTTATTTTGTGAGAAAGTTTATGCACTATCCACCATTTATCATCTATTTTCATAAGATTAAAATAATCTATGTAACAAACTTCTTCACTTTCGATTTTAATTTTAACTGCTGAATTGTTACCCGTTACATCAATATAATAAAATTCAGTATTCCAAGTTAAGTTTTCATTCACATTATCAGGATTGTACCAAGATAGATATTCATCTTTATCCACTATTCTCAGATTTTTATTTTCGTCAAAAAGAAAAAACTTCCACTCGTCATGCAGAATTTTCTTGTAAAGTTCAGGATCACTTTTGACATGGCCTTCATGATAAAAATCCATAATAGCTTTTTTTATTGCTATTTTTTCATTTTCAACATGCTTTTCAGGATCCTGGTCTAACATTATAATTTAATTTAATTCTTGAAGTTTTAAATAGTAAATGAAAGAAATGATAAGAAAAATATACAAATTTTATTAATTAAAGAAAAAAGTTACAACTATCCAAAATAAAATTATGGTTTATTATGTCAATTAATTGGTGGATTGATCAAATTAAAAAAAATTTTGAGAATCAACATCTCCCAGCTATTCAAAATTATCTCCAAATTCCTTCAATTTCAGCAAC
>JBHLPN010000367.1:0-3146 GCA_048939445.1 Promethearchaeota archaeon
TTTTTCCTTTATTTACGGTTTTTGTAACTTCAATTTTGCCAATTTCATTTAGATGACTAATATGGGTTCCCCCATCGACCTGTTCATCTATATTTCCTATTTTGACGATGCGAAATTCTTTAATATTCTCAGGTAATCCTATAGCTAATCGAGCAAGTTCTGGTTTTCCTAAAACTTCCGCTCTTGACATATAATCAATTGTTATTGGCAAATCTTTTGCAATGATAATATTTGCCTCATCCACAAAAGCGCGTAATTTTTCAGGAGAGTAATCTTGCATTGAAAAATCCATTCTTGTTTTATCCATCTCAATTTGATTTCCAGTGATTTTTGCGTTTGCTCTGTTGTAGAGAATATTACTAATTAAGTGAGAGGCAGTATGCATCCGCATAAAAGCGTATCTTCGTTCCCAATCAAGTTCACAAGAAACTTCATCGCCTTCCTTTAATCCAGGTTTATCTACTTCATGGCTAATTTTGCCAGAGAATTTGCCAACATATACTACCTTGAATTTTTCACCATTTTTAATGATGAAGCCCTCATCCCAGGGTTGACCTCCACCTTTTGGGTAAAAAGCAGTCTTATCAAGAACTATGTATTTATCATCTGTGACACTTAGAACTTTAGCATTCCAACTTTTAAGATAAGAATCATCCATATAGAGTGCTCTTGCCATAAAAAGAAAGAAAATACTTTACCTTATAACTTTAATCTTTTTCATGAATTTCAGAGGGTTTTGCGCCATCAAACAATTCTAATTTCAGAAATTTAACTAGTTTTTTACATTGAGGGCAATTATAAAATCCTGGTTCTCTGTTTTCAAAACTAAAACCACATTCTTTACAAACAGCATAAAACATATATAAAAGATAAATGTTAATTATTTTTTTAAGTTACTTCATTGAGTTCATTAGGTTTAGCACCACAAAATGCTTCCACCTTTATAAATTTCATTTCTTTGGAGCAATTTGGGCAAAAATATTTACCCGGTTCTTTATTTTCGAATGAATATCCACATTCTTTACAAGCTATAGCATTCATAATTTCACTATCCTAAAGAGAGTTTTAATAAGTTCTTATTATGAATTAGAAATAAGTTAAAACTTGGTTAACCTTATAATAAGATTTTTATAAAAAAAATGAATAAATAATAAGTCTTATATAATTATTTATATCGATTTAGAATAAGGTTATTAATTCAGAAAGTTACATGGCGGAAGATATATGAAGTCGGTGGAGATTGCTGGTACTAGATTTGAGGTTAAGACTGGTTTTTTAGACTTAGGCCTTTTAGAAATAAAAGACATGGATGAAATAATAGGATTATCAAAATTAAAGGATTTAAAGAATTTAGAACTGAGTTCAAATCAAATCGTACATATAAAAGGTCTTGAAAATTTACATGAGTTAGAAATCTTAAATTTAGGGAGTAATAAAATAACTCATATTAAAGGATTAGAAAATTTAGAAAACCTTAAAATATTACACTTAATAAGTAATCAAATTACTGAGATTAAAGGATTAGATAATCTAAGAAATTTAGAAGAATTATATTTAAGGGGAAATAAATTAACAGAGTTAAAGGGATTGGAGCATCTGCGTTCATTAAAAAGACTTGATCTTTCTTGGAACAACATTGCAGAAATTAAAGCACTTGAGAACTTAACTGATCTCGAAGTTTTATGGATTGCTGGAAATCAGATAAAACAGATAAAAAACCTTGAAAATTTAGAAAAGTTAGAAGTGCTAAACCTTGCTGGAAATCAAATTGCTAGTATTGAAGGGTTAGAAAACCTGAAAAATTTAAAAAGTGTTTATTTGAATAACAATTCAATTCAAGAAATACGAGGTTTCGAAAATTTAGAAAAATTGGAAACACTCTGGCTTAATACAAATCAAATTTCAGAAATAAAAGGATTAGATAATTGTAAAGATTTAAAAATTCTAAATTTAAAGCAAAATGAATTAAATCATATAAAAGGATTATACAATCTAACTAATTTAGAAAACCTTTTTCTTTCGGAAAACAATCTCGGAGAAATAAAGGGGCTTGAACCACTAACAAAATTAGAAACTCTTGATTTGAGCCAAAATCGTATTTTTCACATAAAAGGGTTGGAATCGTTAATGAATTTAAAAGATTTATGGCTGGGAGAGAATATAATTCCTCAGAAGGTATTAGACCAATTGGGAGGATTAGATTCTGGTGGTTGTGCAAACGACCCAATGAAATTTGTCCAATATTGTCTTGTTAATTTGTGATTTTAAAAGATTTTTTAACCTACGAAAAAATAATTATAAAAATCATATCTTCTTCAAATAACATTAATTAAACTAATTTTAAATTGAAATTGTTAATGTAGGTGTAAATTTTGGAAATAAATCCTTTTGAAGTTGCGAAAAAGCAAATCGATATTGTTGCTGAAGAGATGGGACTAGATCCAAATATTAGAGAATACCTAAAAAGAGTTGAAAGAGCTCTCATAGTAACTATTCCTATAGTAATGGATGATGGTTCGCTTAAAATTTTTGAAGGTTATAGAGTTCAACATAGTACAGTACGAGGCCCTGGAAAAGGAGGTATAAGATTTTCTCCAGAAGTTACTTTAGATGAAGTTAAAGCATTAGCAACATGGATGACTTGGAAATGTAGCCTTTTAAATTTGCCCTTAGGTGGAGCTAAGGGTGGAGTTTGTGTGGATCCTAGAAAGTTATCAAATAGAGAATTAGAACGCCTTACTAGGAGATATGCATCTGAAATAATCAATATGATCGGTCCTGATATTGACATCCCTGCTCCAGATATTAATACGAACGCCCAAACTATGGCATGGATAATGGATACTTACAGTATGAACAAGGGAAGATCTGTCCCCGGAGTTGTAACAGGCAAGCCAATTGAGATTGGAGGATCTGTTGGGAGAGAGCCTGCTACAGGAATGGGATTGTATTATGTGCTCGAGGCTATGTGCGAAAAATTAAATTTGGACTTGAAATCACAAACAATTGTGATCCAAGGTTTTGGAAATGTGGGGGGTACGATTGCTGATTTATTATATAAAGAGGGATGTAAAGTTTTGGCGGTTTCGGATATTTCAGGGGGACTCTATTTTTCTGAAGGTCTGGAAATCGAAAAATTATTAGAA
>JBHLPN010000368.1:0-3142 GCA_048939445.1 Promethearchaeota archaeon
GAAAAAGGAATAACAATTTCAGAAACTTCAAAATGTTCTTTAGACAATTCTTCTTGATAATTTTTGCCAATGAACTTATATAATTTTCCTAAACTCATTTATATATCACATCTTTATTCTTTTACGATTAATTTTCCTCTAATTCGGAGTTTAACGCCTAATTTTTCTAATTTATTTTTATACTCAAATATAATATCTCTTAATATCTTTCGACTGATTTCTAGTTGTTCTGCTAAAATATCAAATTCAATTTCGTTAAATAGTTCTGAGTATTTCACTAACTTTTGAATTGAGTCTTGGATCACTTGGTCATAGTCAATTATTTCGATTTCTCTTGTGATATCATTTAAATCTATATCATAGTTACTTTTTAATATGGTCGGATTCGTCTCAATCCAATTGTGAATAAGATTCCGAACTGTTTCTGAACGAGATTGCTTTCTTTTTTTTGCCATCATGGTAATAACTCTCTCATCAAAAGCATCTAGACTGAAAGTAATTCTAGATAAATCTGATGATTTTTTTGATTCTGATGGCATTTTTCAGTTTACCCGACAAAAAATTTTTCTTATGATATCCATGACCAAACCAATATTTAAATATTTGCACAAATGATCATCAGATGCATCACTGAAGATGCATAGATTTATAAATGAAGAGGATCATATAATATACTAGTGACATTTGAATGTCATATATATATTATACGGTCGTGTGTGTGAATTGTTAGAACTTTCTATCCCTCAATATGAAGAAATCAACACCAAAGAACGTATAACGATTGATCTAATAAGAGATGGACAGGAATTTTTACAGCAATTTGATATTAATACAGACTATTTATTAGATACAATTTCAGTAATCTACAAATATTTAAGAAATAATGGGAAGATACCACATAATTTATTCAAATTCTTCGTCGCAGCATACTACATAATCTCAAGACATCCATTTTCTTTTCCTGTTCATGAAACTAAGAAAGACTTTTGTGAAAAATTTAATCTTCCCGTGAGTGCACTAGAATATTGTGTAGAAAAAATAACAAATTCCTTACATTACATTAAGATCTTGGATGACATGAATTTTCCTTATTTTGTTGATCCTAAAAGAGATATTAGTATGAAATTCATAAAAAATCTCATTAAAAAGAAGGTTGATAAAGCAATGATGACATTTTTAATATGGGACCAACCAATTAATTCACAGATTCTTACTCAGGAATTAGTAAATATCGCAATCTTTAAGCAAAAAGCATTTCCTGAGGAACTCTTTAGACAATTATTTGATATTGCTTTTGAATATGTCGAAAACGAATTCTCGGATTACAATGAGTATGTAAAATTACAAAAAAGAGTTTTTATATAACTCATCTAAAAATCTTTTTTATATTCATTATCCCATTCTTGAAGGGCGAGTGTAATATTTAAGAATTGTTTTTGAAAATTAGAAGGAGTTGAAAATTCATTAAATCTTAAGAATGGACTCAGTCCATATTTAGAAATAATAGAATTTGTTTTTCTAGGGAGCCATCTTGTCTTTGCTATGCTAGTATATAATAATGCTTTCTGTTTATTAAATTTAAAAGCTATTTTATTTGAAGTTAAATAAATACCAATTAGTTGGGAATCCTTGTTCCTACTTTTTCGGATCCTATAGTAGGGATTAATAAAGACCTTGTAATTACCTTTCAATTTAATAACTAATCCATCATAAAAAAATCGCCACATTATAGGAATTATAAATGCTGTAACCACATACACTATTATAAAGCCTCTAAAAAGTGCGGAGAGGGCAGGAATATTAAAAGAAATAATTTTTAACTCTATTATAAACAACAATAATATAGAAAGAGTATTTAATATTAGGAAATAAATCCAACTATTCCGTCTTTCTTGAATTTTAAACCCTATATTATTAATCTCATTCATTATATGGTTTTTAAGAGAGGGAGTAACTCTCATAAATATTATTTTAATAATATACAAAATTAAGTAGGTTCCAATACTAAAAATACTCCAATTTATGGTTAAAGGGAAATTATATAGTTGCAATCCAGCAATGCTAGCAGAACTGTCAGGGATTAAGTAAATTGGATATATAATTGCAAAATGAATGATAACAATAAATAAAGCTGTAAATAGGTAAAGAAGAAGTTTTTTACCTTTTTTATGGTACTCCGTTTTGATTCTATTGTAAGATTTTGAGATATTATTTTCATCTTCAAAATCTAATTCAATTGAATTTGTTTTTTGTTCAGTTATTTTGAATCCCTCCATTTACTGGCTTTTTCTTTTTGTTCTTCAGGAGAAACCCAAAATTTTTGAACGATTTCTTGAAACAGGTTAAAATCTGGATTATTTTCGTGATTCAATTTAATTATGTGAAACTTTTTGGTTTTTTTTTCAATTCTAATGTAATTTTGTTGCTCTAAATAATCAAAAGCATGCATCAATTTTTCTAATCGATCGATATTTAGACAACTCTTAACATCAGTTTTGTTGATAACTGTATTAGATTCATATAATTTTGCCAAACTCATTAAGACTTGACCCCCTCTAAGAGATGCGATGGTAGTTAATTTATCGAAAATTTTACATATACTTTTGAAAATTTCATTTATATCATTATAGAAATTTATTTTTTCGTGCCCCTTTAGTTCCAATCCTATTTTAAAGTCATCTAATTGGTATTTTTGAATAAAATCTTCATAAGATATCGTCATTATGATATTATTATATCATAGAAATTATAAAAAAATACCATAAATATATGGTGCATCTTTTAGCAAATATAAATCATAGACAGATGCTTTGTGTTCTTTTACATAGATGATGTATTCTTTTACATTAAGAACTCAAGTTCTTTTAAAAAATTGGACGAATATTTATGATTTAAAATTAAATGAGTTTGAAATTATGCTAAAAGAAAAATGGAAAAATTTGGTAATATATTTTAACATATCTTTTTTAATATTTGGAATTATTTTTCTTCTTCTAAATCTTAGTATAATTTCTGTGATTCATGCAAAGGCGAGTGAATCATTACCAGTTGAGAAGTTTGAGACGTATAGTTCCCTAAATATTTCTCTCTTTTATATTTTAATATTTTTATTAATCGTTAATTTACTTTCTATTAAAGTCCA
>JBHLPN010000369.1:0-3131 GCA_048939445.1 Promethearchaeota archaeon
ACCTAGCAATAAATAGACTTATAATAAAAAAAAGAATACCTCCCATTAACATTAGAACCCAGTGAATCGGACCAAAGAAATATACATCCAATATCATTTTTTTTTGACTCCTTATATTTTCATAATTAAAATATATTACTCTAAGTTTTACCACTAATTTCTGTAAATATAGGTATCGATTATAATTCAAAAACTTTTAATCAACTTTGATTTTAAAAAATCGCCAAGTTAATGAATAGGACTATATTTAGTTCTCCCCGTTCCAGGTAATTTTATATAATAGTTCCTCCGTTCCTTGAATGTTGGGATTTTCGAATAACCAATTTCCTTTAATACCTAATTCTTTTGCTGTAAGATCAAAATGGCAAACCGCTATTCCAATGTCTAAAGACCGAAATTTACTGTATTTCAAAAAACGACCATCTTTGGGATTGATGGTATAAAAATGAAAGAAATTTTTGTTGACTGTTTTAATAATCCTCCAGGGTTGTTTATTTCCGGCAGAGGGACCAATCTGGACCATTTCAAGTAGAATTGAATATTCTCCTGCTGTTTTCTCAGTGATAGGAACAGTAAGATTTCCTTCAAAAAATAATTGATCCCATGGTAATCTTTTATCAGCTTTAGCAAATGAACGAATAAGTTTTTCTTTAACTGTTCTTCGGACTGAGTATCCAATAGGAGTAATAGCAGGAACAATTTCATCTGGAGTACGTTCAATTTTTGAAGCAAAAAGGCTTCTATTAAAAAAACCGCCTAGCCAACATGTGCCCAAACCGATATCAGTAGCAGCTAAGATGATAGTTTCTAAAAGGTAGCCATAATGTTCTCGACTTAATTGAGATTTTTGAACTGCTCCCACTATAAAATCTTGAGCTCCCTTAATAAAACCATATGTCCCTAACTTTTTCTTTTCATTAGACGTAAATTCCGGAACACTTATGAGTTTAAATCTTGCTTTTCCAGCATAATTACTAAAAGGACTCTGAAGATTAGGATTTTCTAATAATTCTATAACTGTGTCTCTTGAATGATTTTCAAGAGGATACCCATTATAAGCTCTACGTGATGTTCGCTCCCGAATTATGTCGATTATTGGCTTAGAAAAATTCATAAAAATTGAGGTTCTATATTATTAAAATAATTACTTCTTTTTTTCTCGGTATTTCTTTATTGCATCATGAAGACCATCAGCTGCGAGGTTAGAACAATGCATCTTGATTGGAGGTAGACCATCTAAAGAGCTGGCCACATCATCTCTAGATAATTTAATAGCTTCATCTAGAGTTTTTCCTTTTGCCAATTCAGTAACCATCGAAGAAGTGGCAATAGCCGCAGCACACCCAAAAGTTTGAAAAGAAATATCCTCAATAATTTCTTGACCATTTTCTTCTTTCACTTTAATATATATATACATTAAATCACCGCAGACAGGATTTCCGACTTCTCCTACAGAGTCAGCATCCTTCATTTCTCCCATATTTCTAGGATTTCTAAAGTGCTCCATTACTTTTTCAGAATAAATAGATAACACCTCTTTGATGATGCATTCTTATGTAAGATAATAAATTCTTAACTTAAAGTTTTATTGTTTATTTCTTATAATTAAATATCCCTAATTCAATATCAGGAGTTTGCGTTTTCTTGGTAATGAGACTTTTTCTACCCCTAATTCTTTCACATAAGCAACTACATCAGTTAACTTTTTTGTTGATTGATGGAAGAAACACACTTCTTTTGGTTCTAAACTTTTTATCATTTCCTTTAATTGATTTTTGTCAGCATGGAGTTTTATTTTGATATGAGGTGCAAAAGTATTAAGTAAAAACGCTCGGAAGGGCATTTTCCATGTCTCAGAAAATTCAATTTCTTCAGCACCATCTATTAAATCTGATCCTGGGGGTTCATGAATTGAACCTGCAAGAAAAACAAAGTTGTGAGGACTACGCCCTATTACATTTATAATATTTCTTATTAATCCATAAGAAAGGTCTGGGGGATGTGAAATAATAATATTATTTTTTTTACGTAAGAAATTTAAATTAGATTGATCAAACCACCTAAATTTAATACTATTAAATGGATTTGCTTTGTCTCTAATTAATCTTGAAATTGGACCATAGATGTATTCATAACGATGGTTTATAACTTGAATATTTTTACGTACCATCATATCTACGTAAATATTTGGACGCTTCTTGAAACCACGTCGTATTTGAAGCTTCCTAAAATATCGCCAAAAAATTAGCATAAAACTGATGGCTAAACTTGAGGGGTCTGCTCCTATTAAGGAATTGTCGCCATACTCCGCTTTTTGTTCTAAAAATAAAATTAAACTATGGAACTGATCAGATATGTTTCCAAAATCTTCTTGTGCGGCAGTTCCATCGATTAATAAATAATCTATAGGACGCGAAATTTGTTCTAAAAATCGTCTTGTACCTGCAAATGGAGTAATATCAATATATGTATAATCTCCTGTGTATAAGAATCTAAAATCGTTCACTTTTGCTAACATCATCAAAGCTCCAGGCATGTGTCCCGCATGGAAAAATGAAAGAAAACAATTTTTCTCCTTAAAATCTATTTTTGTCCCGTTTTCTACATAAATGACATTTTTAACTATATTTAGGTATTCTTCTTCTTCAATATCTTCATTATTTTCCTGTTTTAAGAAATTTGAATCTCTTAATAGAAATAAATCTAGACTAATTCGAGAGCATAAAACAGGAACATCTGGAAACATTTTAATTAGTTCCTTTAATCCTGAGACATGATCATAATGGCTATGAGAAATAAAAATAGCATCAATTTTGGGATTCTCAGGAATATTCTCAAAATTATTTTCATTCTTATTGTTAGATAATATTCCTTTTCTCCCTTTTTCTTCTTCTAAAATATATTGAGGTAAATTTTGTAGATATTCTTCAATATATCTAAAATCACCTTCTATCTCATTTTCTTCATCTTTTTCGGAAAGGCCACAATCTAATAAAATATTCAGGTTCCCTAAGCCTAGAATATGACAATTATGATTTGGTTTTAGAATTATTGGGTAGATTGTTACTCTAATATTATTGGATTTAGTTACTTCATCTAATAAAGAAATATTAAAAAAATAATCTAAATCA
>JBHLPN010000370.1:0-3124 GCA_048939445.1 Promethearchaeota archaeon
GCTACTAACCATTGACCTTTGAGGTTAGTATTCATTATTAAGTCATACTCATCTTCTTTTGTACGAAAGATATTAAGTCCATAGTGAGGTGCTATGCCAGCGTTATTATATAAAATAAAAATATTATCTAATTCCTCAAGGACTTGTTTTGCCATTGCTTCTACTTGAGTTGATTTTGACACATCACAAACTATCGGAATTACTTTCTTATTATACTTCTTTCTTATCTCTTTCGCGGTTTCTTCGAGTTCCTCCTCTTTTATATCAATTAATGCTAGCTCTGCTCCTCTCTTAGCATATTCCAAAGCAACTCCCTTACCAAAACCAGTAGCTGCTCCAGTTATCAAAACTCCTTTTCCTTCTAAAAATTGTTGAGTTATCTTTAACTCACCTTTAATATTATAAAATTTGATTCTTTCAATGATTCTAGATTTCTTCGACTCTATTTAAATCTTTAAATTCTGATGTTAAAATTACTAAAACCAAAACTTTAATTATTCTATGGGTATTAAAAGATAATATAGAAATATCAAGTGAATCAAATATGGTTGATAAAGTTGTTCCATATCTTATAAATTTAGGTGAGGTTATTCCAGCTAGAAGCCAAGCGGCTTTATTAAATGAATTAGCAATGGGATTAATAGATTGTATTAGCATATATGGTAAAAGTCTTAAAAAATTAGGAAAGATTTCAAAAATTTCAACAGCATTCTGGCCAGTTCGTTTAATACCACTAAGCGATACGAGAGCTTGTGTCTGCAGTTATCTCTTGAATAAACAAGAAAAGTTAAGTGTGGGAGAGTTTGCTCAAATGCCACCAAGACCTGAGAATGTTATTAAAGGGGCAGATCCGGTATCTTTTTTAAATTCATTACAAGCCTACAATAATACGTATCTAAGACGAACAAAAAACTTTAAACGCGGGACTGTTATACAAGAGGCTTTGTTTAATACAAGTGAAGTGGGATATTTCCAGAATTTTTTCCTTAACCAATATAATTTAAGTTCACACTCAACACCTTATTTCTTATTAGAGGGAGGTCCCATTACTAAAAGTGTTGATCAAACAAAAATCGCACCTGAAATACCTGTATACGTTTCACAGAAAGATGTTAAGAACCTTGCTACATTCCAAGACGCTATTATAAAATTATGCGAAAGATGGATAGAAAGAGGAGGGAAAGAAGTTGATAAAATTAGAGGTACTAAAGTAGACACAGGAGAAGAAGAGAAACAACTTGCAGTACTTAGTAAGGAAATTCAAGCAGAAAAAGAGCATGAGATTGAAAAATCTCCAGAAGAATTAGTAAAACTAGGTAAATATAAAATTAATGATAAAACCGGAGAATTGAGCAATAATCTTAGCTCAATTAAAAATAGTGTTGATAGTGTTAAAAATGCAATTAATAATCGTGATCTATTCTTAGTCGAAGAAGGTTTAAAGGATATAAATTTGAAGTACAAGGAATTAGGAGATTCAATTAATAGATATAATAGTGAGATTGCTCAACTAAGAAAAAATGTTCAGCGAGAAATCAGTGATCTCGAAAAAACAAAACAACAGAAATTAAGAGAACTAGAACGGAAAAAGGCAGAAGTTGAAAAGCAAATTGAGGCTAAACATAGTGGACTTAGCAAAGACTTAACATCTGCAGAAAGTACCGTCGCCCAAATAAAAACTGAGAAACAATCTTGTTTGGATAATATTGAATATATTAAAGATAAAGAGATGACTGATGTTCAAAACTTCTTTAATAATTATACTCTTGAGATAAAGACTCAAAATGCCATTGTAGGTATTCCAATATACATATTCTTCTTTACAGATCCAAATACAAATAGAACCACAGAAAGAGCTCCTGTACTTCCCATTCTGATTGACAAAGGTAAGAAAGTAGAAACAAAAGTTAAAGTAGGTTTTAGACAAAAACTAAGAGATTTAATGAATAAAGATAATGCTATGATAGAATTAGTTGAAACCCAATCTGATGAAAATAATTTGATGGAAACAAAAAACTTAGACACTCGCCTCGAGGACGCGATTAATGATTTAAGGATTCGTAAAATTTTAAGCAAGAAGCAATCTGAAATTGCAAAAGATGTTATCTCAAACCTAGTTTGGTAAAATAAATTTTATAAATATTTATTTCAATTTCACAATTTTTCTAAAATTCAACATATTCCATTTTTATTCCACAACATTCAGGAATAGGTTGATATCCACATTCGTCTGAACAACAACAAATCAAATAATCATCTTTTACCATCATGGATTTATCACAACAAACGGGTACCGTTTTTTCAGAGCCACATATACTACATATCAATTTTTTTAACATTGTTTCAACACCAACAATTTACTTTTTCTAACAACATCAAAATATAAAAGAAACAAAAATTAATCCCTTATGTATTATAATAAGAGTAATATTTTCGTTTACATAGAAAAAGTAAAACTATTTTTAATCTTGTGGAACATTAAATTTCTATAAAATTCTGTTTAGAAATCTTCAATAATTACGGTTAATAATTAATTGTTATAATATTAGAAACAATGGAGATAGAAATTGCCTGACAAATTAGATCTTAGTAACACATTCAAATTATATGAAGAAGCATTGAAATTAATTCCAGGAGCGATTTTGGGCATACGCCGTCCATACAATTTCGTTGAAGGAGAATATCCAATATTCTTTGAATCTGCAAAAGGCGGAAAAGTAATTGATGTAGATGGTAATGAATACATAGACATGTTATGTGCTTATGGTCCTATTATCATAGGACATAGGGAAGAAGAGATAGATAATGCAGTAATTGAACAGATACAGAATAAAGGATTCTGTATGTCACTGACTCAACAAGTACAAAACAAACTAGCAAAAAAGTTAAGAGAATTGATACCTTGCTGTGAAAAGATGGTATTATTGAAGATGGGAACTGATGCAACAACAGCAGCAATAAGAGTAGCAAGAGCTTATACAGAAAAAATAAAGATTCTCAGTTGTGGTTATCATGGTTGGTATGATGCCTTCAGTGAGGTCCATGGTATCGAAGCAGGAATACCCAAGAAGTTATATGAGGATTTTTATGAATTTGAGTTTAATAACCTTGAAGAAGTTGAAAA
>JBHLPN010000371.1:0-3119 GCA_048939445.1 Promethearchaeota archaeon
AAAATAAAAATTTGCTTTTTTTTAATCCATTTTATTAAGATCTAAATTTGAAATAATTATGTGGTTTCTAATCTCCTTCTCTTTTTTTTCTATGTTTTATTCTTGCATTCATACCAATATTGTGATTAACTATTTTAGAGTAACGATTTGAATTAATTTTCGAATTATTTGAATGATAATTTAATTTCTTTAAACTTCCCCTTTTATCAATGAAATTGCCCTGACTTTTTTTTACTTTTAATAATTCTGGATTTAAATTATAATCTCTACTATAAACTTCAATAGATTTTTTATATTTTTTTTTAAAATTCATGTTCTCTCTTTTCATTACTTGCTCAACTGTTCTTTTTAAATGATATTTAATTCAATAGGTCTCGAACTTTCTCTTTTTATCTCCGCTAACTTTTCTATCTCCAACTGAAAAGGTTTTTTATCCATGGATGTTTTAATTTCAATTAAACCATGTTTAATTGCACCCTTAAAAATTTCCTCCCCTTTTTTTGTCCTAGTAATAACAGAGGACCATCCTATTTTGGAACCAATTGATCCTACTGAGATATCTGCTAATTCTGCTGTAAAATCATTACAATAATTGCAAAAATCAGACCCGTATAAATCACAATCTTCTAAGGGATGAGAAAATATTTCACCAGATTCAAGAGTTATAACAAATTTTCCACTGGTTATATCCATTTTAACTATCTCATCAACAGTAACACTGAATTTATCACTAAAAAGTCCAAGAATTTTCTCGTAAGGAAATGATTCTTTACAAAAAAGACCTATTTTATATTTAATATTGTTTAAAAAAGGTAATTTTACAGGGAACAATTCTCCTTTTGCCAATGCTTTTATTTTACATGGAAGTGCTACTATGGCGATTTTTTGATATTTTTTAATCTTATCTAAAACTAATAAAATTGGAGAATGAGCATATGTAGAACCTGCTGTTTTGTATAAATCTTCTGCTTTTTCTATTATACTAATTTTAGGTTTCCAATATTTTTTTGAATGTTCAATTGTTACCACAGCATCTACTAAATTTTTAAAAAACAAATAATAAAGTAATGAAGTTACTATCCCTCCATTTTGCCCTACTTTTTTAATTGTATATTTTAATGTTCTTGCCGAAAAGATATCTCTATAATAACCTAATTCATCAGAATATTTCAAAGAAGTATCAGTTTTCTTAATGAACTTGTTTAGATTCTCGATTGAAAAAGATTGTGGACATACACTATAACAAAGTCCACAATTAATGCATATTCCCTCATCATTATATAAATAATCTGTTGTAAGTTTAATGCAATCTACTGGACATATTGACATACATAAACCACAATGACAACAAACTTTATTGTCTTGAACGATAGAAACTGATTTGAAATAGTTCTCCATATAACTTTTCTTAATTTCTTTAATTCTGTATTTGTAACAAAACTCTCTTGGTGTTAATGATTTAATATGATTTAATTTATTATCTGATATTTCTTCATAAATTTCCTCAAGGTATCCTTGTTCTTTTAAGTAAAAAATGTCTCGAATGATATTTTTTTCTGGAAAATCAAAAAGATTTATTATTTCTTCTAATGTTAATGGTTTATATCTTTTTAATTCCTCAAGTATATATTTCCTAGCAGTTTCAGCTTCAAAAATCGAATCCAATAAATACGTAAGCTCACTTTCATTATACTTTCCTGATTTTAAAATATTTTCTTTTGCTTTGAATAATGATCTATAATGAAAATTGTAAGACGCCTTATATGACGCATATAACAATTTTTCTATTGGAAGATACTCGAAGCTATAATTATAATAAGATTTTATATTCTTTTTTTGAATTCCAGAATTAATTGGATTAGGTCCATAATGAATTAATTTTCTTAAGAAATTCTTAAAAGTCTCATTTAATTTGGGTTGATTCGCTCCATCAAATTTAAACAATTTTACTCTTTGGTTACCTAAACCTCTTCTTACTAATATTCGATTTACTTCCTCTATTGATTTATTGAATGAACTGAATTCCGAGACAAACTTATCTGTTTTTAATTTACCAGCAATTATAACAAATATTCCATCAAAACCACTATAAATTGCTTTTAATAGTTGGGTTACATCAAGCGTTCCCAAATTCTCTAATTTACTAATTTTAACAGAATCTACTTCATTAAATTTTTCTATAGATCCAAAATTTAATTCGCTATATTTACATCCTATGGTCGAAAATATCATAATTTTATACTCTATAAATAAATCACCATATTTTTGTGTTTATTTTCAATTTCAATACTCTAAACGTTACTTATCCTATAATTATATATGTAAATGGATCATTTATATGTTAGTATTGATATAATATATATGACAAAATCATTAAAATCATTATTAAAAATAATAATAACATAAAAAATGAAACAATTGGATGTTTAAAAATGATAACAAAAGAACATATGATTGATTATTTACAATGTGATATTTCTTCTTTTGGATTTCAAGACTTATATGATTTAGTCATAAGCAAAAATAATTGCATAAATTGTGGTGCTTGTCTCTCGATTTGCCCTCGTATTGGTTTTAATGAAAATAAACCTACACTTATAGATTATGACCCACAATGTTCATTATGCTTCAAATATTGTCCAAGAACATTTTTTCCAAAAGATCTATTTGAAAAAGAACTTTTTGATAAAGAAGCTCAAAAAGATTTTCTTTTAGGGAATTTTCAAAAAATTATTGCTGCTAAAAGCACTGATAATAATATTTTGGATAATGCTCAAAATGGTGGTGTTGTAACAACTTTACTTATCCATGCATTAAATACTGGATTAATTGATGGAGTTCTTATGGCTAATAAGGATGAAAACTGGAATCCTACTCCCATCATAGCAAAAACTCCAGAAGAAGTAATTTGTGCTGCAGGTTCAATATTTGCCATGACACCAACTTTAAGTATATACAAAGAGGCTGTGGAAAAATATAAAATTGAAAATCTTGGATTTGTCGGTTTACCATGTCAAATTCAAGCAGTAAGAAAATTTCAACTTTGGCCACCTCTGTCAGATAAATATGGTAAATTTAAATTAATAATTGGATTATTTTGTTCATCTAATTATTCATAT
>JBHLPN010000372.1:0-1381 GCA_048939445.1 Promethearchaeota archaeon
TATTTATTTTGATAATCCTTCTCCATACCATCCTTGTTTAATGTAAAGATAAGCATTCATTGCTGCTGTAGTAGCCTCTCCAACTGCAGTTGTAACTTGTCGTATTCCACCTGTTACATCTCCAGCAGCATATATACCAGGAACATTAGTCTCTTGATCTCTATTTACTTTAATATAATTATTCTCATCAAGTTCTATCCCTGCTTTTTTTGCTAAATCACTCTGTGGTTCAACGCCTATTGCTATGAAAAGAGCCTTCACATTGATATTAGAAATTTCACCAGTTTCATGATTTTTAATGATTAATTCTCCCAATTTGTTATCTTTAGTTATTGCTTCTTCAACAGTGCAATTATACATTGGTACGACATTCGGCAATGAATCAATCTCATCTACAATACATGCTTCTGCTCGCATACAATGACGTCTATGAATTAGATAAACTTTTTTTGCTACACCTGAAAGATAAATTACTTCTAATCCTGCGGCATTACTACCACCAACTGTAGCAACTACCTGATCCCGAAATAGAGGACCATCACAAGTAGCACAGTAAGATATACCATTGCCTACTAATTCATACTCATTAGGCAATCCAAGTGAAAGATGTTTAGAACCGGTCGCAATTATAATCGCCTTAGTTTTTGTTTCTCCTTCATAAGAAGTTATCGTCATTTCCTTTGGATTGATGGCTGAAACTTCATTGAAATGAAAATTTGTTCCCCATTTTTCAGCTTGTTCCCTCATTTTTTCTGTTAGTTCAAGACCATTGATACTATCAAATCCTGGATAATTTTCAATCTTGGGAGCAGTTCCAGCTAATCCTCCAAAACCTTTACCTTCATAGAGAGCAGTTTTTAGACCCATTCTTCCACCATAAATTGCAGCTGTTAATCCTGCAGGCCCACCACCAATTATTACAAGATCAAATTCAATTTTATCAGACAATATTATTCTCCATAATTTTGTTGCTTTTTCCAAAAAGACAGGTTATAATCTTAATAATTGTTTATATTTTTTTTTAATTTTCTTTTTGATAAATTTATTCCTTCTTTAAATGTCGAAGATATTTGCACGCATTTATTCCTGCACGGGCACCTTCTGCTGTGGCAAAAACTATTTGAAATAGACCTCCCGTACAATCACCGGCAGCATAAACACCCTTAAGATTTGTTTTTTGGTCATCATCAACTTTAATATTTCCCATATCATCTAATTCTACACCCGCTTTTTTGAAAATTGAATTAGAAGAGATATGCGATAAAATAAATAAACAACTTAATTCAAATTCCTTAATCTCTACAGTCTCTTCTGATTCTGGTTTAGTATTTTTACATATAATTTTTTTAATCAAACCTTCTGAATCTGGAACTGCTTCAAT
>JBHLPN010000372.1:1481-3102 GCA_048939445.1 Promethearchaeota archaeon
TAACTCCTTTCCATCGAGAATTATGACATCCCTATTTGCACGGGCGCAATAAATCCCAGCAGTCAACCCTGCTGGCCCGCAACCAATAACAAGAACTTCACATTTAAATTCATCCATAAAAATACACTCTTAGGATTTTTATTATTAATTATGAAAAATATGTGTAAGGATTTGTTTTTTCATATTCTCTTTTTGTAATTATATTAAGAATAATGTTCTAATTAATTTAATATTATGAATTAGTTGCAATTATAATTTTATGAATATTTTTTCTATTCTCTCTATTCTAATTTAAGGAGACTAATTAATTTATTAAACGCAACAAGATTATGTTCCCATTTTAAGAATTCTTTGGCTTCATCTTCTGTACACCATTTATAATTTTCATGCTCATTACTCAATCTAATTGCTTTTTCTTCTTTAATCTCAGTTGCATAACAATACTCTCTCATTTCTGTGAGTTTACCT
The DNA here is from genome assembly GCA_048939445.1 of Promethearchaeota archaeon. Taxonomy (GTDB): domain Archaea; phylum Asgardarchaeota; class Lokiarchaeia; order Sigyniarchaeales; family SOKP01; genus Loki-b32. Next base: position 1,950 of record JBHLPN010000372.1, read on the forward strand.
TTCCAGATAGTCTTAAAGATAAAACTATATTTTAAATCAATTATTCTTTCAAATTCCTTTATTCCAGTCTCTTCATATACTTCTCGTCTTAAAGTATCAATTGGCTTTTCTCCCTCCTCAATTCCACCACTTATAGGTTGCCAATGACCCTCTCGTTCTGGAACCCTTTTTAAGATTAAAACCAAAAATTTTGGATTTCTTGTAAAGAGAAAGACTTGAACATTTTCCCTGCTGATCATGATAATTATCCTGTCATATTCAGACTACGTAACAATTAATGAGCAAAAATCTCGTTCACCACAGTTTTAAGTAGAGGTAGATTATCTACATTTAACTCCTGGGAAGATTCAGCTGCTATTTTTAGTCTCTTCCAGATCTCTGATTTAGTTTTGATTGTATCTGAGAATTTATTTAGCTTCTTAATAGCTGGATATGACTGCCCCTTACTGACATAACAAGTCAAAAACTGTTCAACTGGTTTTATAAAAATAATATTCTCCCCGATTTTAATACGATCAATAGTTTTTGAGAAGATCTCAGAACTGAAAGTATTAAAAGCTGACATAAAAGAGCTAAAGAGGGGGCTGAAATCCCAATTTTTTATAAATGTATGGTTGAAACAAGCATTACCAGCGTCATCCATGATTAAAAGTAATATTGGAACTTCTTCAACTAAATCTGGTGGTTCCATCATTTGTTTACCCATAATATGATTTAGAGTTTTGTCAATTTCAACATATTTTAATCGTTCTGATACAGGTGCTTTGTCTTTTCTTAAATCTTCCCATTTTTCTAACTGCTCTAATAACTTATCATGTTCACTTGAAATGGTTCTAGCTAATAAATGAAGTCCATGTTCATCAGCTATGCGTTCAGCTTTGGTGAATAACTTTCTAGCATCTCCCAGATTCATTTGAATTAGTGCTAGCTTGCCCTGCAAGAGATTAATTTCTGCTAACAAACGAAAGGAGTTTTGAGTTTTAGCAAAATCCAACAGTCGATTTATTAGGAGATTTATTTCACTCAAGACCTCTTCATTGCTGTATATTTGTAGCTCAAGTAAGAAAATATCGCACAGGTGAAGTAATGCGCGTTCAGTAAATTCCCAGTTAATAACCTCCTCTTCAACAATCTGCTGAAGTATTTCTTTAGC
>JBHLPN010000091.1:0-9879 GCA_048939445.1 Promethearchaeota archaeon
CTGTACCCGTGATATTAGCACCCATTTCTTCATATTGATAAATATCAATCAAAGTATAACCCCATATATTTCTAATAGTGAATTTACTATTCTGAGTATACTGATTATTATAAGATTTTAATGTGATATTCCCATAATTCACAATTCCCGTAATATTACCTTTAATGGTACAATTTGTCAAATCATAATTGATATTTCCTCTATCTACATTTAAAAATAAATTACTAACAGTAATGCCCATTATATTTGTTAATTCTATTGTCCCATCGACCGTGGAAGCATTAATATCAAAAATTATATCTGCTCGAAGCATAACGTTAATTTTGACATTTACTTCATGTAAATTTAAAAAATCTATTAAAATATTGGGTATTAACTCTAAACTAAAATTTATAGGAGAGGTTGTATTTTCCCAGCCAAAATTAAAAAAATCTAAGTATGATTTTCCATTTAGGTTCGGACCCGCCATTTCAATATCAACATCAATTCTTACAAGATAATCAACAGGGTTAGTAGAATATTTTATATCGATTATACCCACATCAATATTTAGATTCAATTTTCTTTTGAATGGTGGAGTAGTTGATGAATATGTGTATGTTAGAGATTCATGAATCCTATTAAAGTTACCAAATTCTGCAAAAATGACGAAACTCGGAATACTTATTATTGTAAAAATAAAGATTAAGTTTATAATAAATATGGTCTTGAATTTTCTCTCCATTTTAAAAAGCTTAAAAGAATTAGAATTGCTATAATTATAGAGATAGATAGTTTTATATTTAAATTATTTACTAAAAATATCGAGACAACAATTTTGATTATATTTTGTTGGAAACAGCATAATTTATTAATAATGACATTTCTTAATTGATATGTATTGATTAACCAATTTAGCAAATGTTATGATATTCGATCCATTAGAACGTTTTTTGTCAAGTATGGCAATTTTTATATTATTTGTCTGCTGTTTTATTTACTTTTCTAAAGGATTTAAAAAAGATGATAAAAATGAAAGAATTCTAATGGTTGGATTTGGGATTTTTTGGCTTAACATTGCGTTAGTACGATTATTTTTTTTTATTATTGATTACTTTCTAGAAGGGACTTATACTGGAGATTTAAATGTTATCATCCAAACATATGACGTAATAAATTATATCTTTCTGTATTTTTACTTATATCTATATACATATATTTTTTTTAACACTATAATTGTTATAATATTGTTTATATGGTCCTCATTTAAGTCAGAACGACAATTTCAAGCCATATCTTCAGTTATAACTATTGGATTCACTATTTTTTTGATTGGATGGAGTTTAGAGGCGGTATTGATAAAAAACTTAAATAAATTTTTCCCTGCTTTAAATCCAGTATTAATTATAATAGGATGTTTAATTGCTACTTCTCCACTAATAGGTCATTTTGAGTTATTTTCAAGACCAATTGTTAGGCTATTTATTGTACTAATGATATGTTTACTTGCGATTTTTGTGGGTTTAACTTTATTTTTTAATCTTCAGTTAGTATATTTGCTTTTACTTATAATCGGGATAGCTATTTTTAGTTTAATTTCAATCGTGGGTTATGTAATTTATTTTTATACAAGGAGAAGAGAATCAGTTATTAAAAAAGAAGAATTACAAGAAACTTTAAGGATCTTTACCAAACCCCTAAAATTTAGTGTAGAAGATGTCAAATATAGCAGAGAGAAAGGATTTTGTTTGGTGTGTAAAAATAAAATTGCAGGTTTAACTTATGTTTGTCCTAAATGTGAAGCATGCTATTGTTTAAAGTGTTGTGAAGCTTTAACTAAGTTAGAAGACGCTTGTTGGGGATGTGAAACCCCTTTTGCTAAGTTCAAATCTATAAATAAAATTGAAGAAATTTAATAGTAAATTTTAGTATAACTGCAACTAAGTATAATAAAAAGTGAGGTCGATGATAGAGTTTATAATTTTGATTCTTATTATTTTTTTAGTAATCACGATTCTTGCTTCAATTATCATATCAATATGGGTATATAGAGATGCAAAGAAAAGGGAATTAAATGTTTTCTTATGGATTCTAATCGTGTGGTTAATCCCTTTTTTATTTGGATTCTTATTATATCTAAAATCTAGAGAATGACTAAAAAAATCTTTCTTTAAAGCATAAGAGAATATTTAATTAAATTTTACTAATCAATACTATCTTCTTAATTAACATTGATATCTATAATTAAATTAATTATTAGTAAAGAGAAAGAAAGCATACTTGTTAACAAAAAAGTTAATTATCTCTTCAGTAAGTGTGCCTGGTAATAATTATATATAATATGGTGTTGTATTAATTCCAGTTCAAATCCTTTTAACCGGAGAAGAGGGTACAGGAAAGTTAACTATATTAAATTTATTTCCTGGTGAAAGTATTCTAGAAATAGATTTAGATTTAAATGAAATTCTAAAGAAACCAATTGATATATCTAAACTCAAAAATGTAGAGCAAATCATTTTAAAGGTTATTGATTTAAAAGATTTGATTAAAAACTTAGATTCCTTTAAAAACTTATTAAAAGCTATTGATATAATTTGCGTAGTGACAAATTCAATTATGGATAATATAGATAAAACACGAACATTGTTATCAATATTAAAACAAAAAATACACGATGTTGAATACTACATAATTGCTAATTTCCAAGATAGAAGAGACGCAGCTTTAGAAGTGGAAAAAATTGAAGAATTATTGGGAGAGAAAACTTTTGGATTTTCTGCAGTTCAAAAAGATTCTAAAGAGAGGATATTCTCGATTATTGAAGATATCGTAAGAATGTCAATTCTAGAAGAAGGAGAAGAAAAACATGAAATCCCTAAATATGATGATATTTGGATAGAAATTGAGAAAGCAAGAATTTTAGAAACACAAGGAGAAAGAATTAAAGCAGCAGAAAGTTTTTCAAAAATAGCATCTCAGTTCAAAAGATTTTACTCAGATATAAATCTCCAACAAAAAGGAGAAGAAATTGATGCAATATATTATTTATGTAAGGCATGGGAATCTATGGCATATGCAGAAGGATATAAAAATCCAAAAAGATTCTTAGAAGCTTCAAATCATTTTTTTCAAGCAAGCAAAGTCATTCATGACAGAAAATTAAAGTTATTAGCATTAGGGAATTCAGAATTTTGTAAAGTTCTAAAAGTAGGAATGGAATTCGAAAAATCGAATCAGATGAATATTAATAAGGATGATTATCTAAAGATTAAAGCTATTATTAATAAAGTAATTGATTTATACAGGGAGGGTGGGTTTGAAAAAGAAGCAAAATGGGCTTTAGCCACCTCCTCTTATTTTGATGGATTTGTGAATGATCTTAAAAAGAGTTGAACAATTGGCAAATTAACCCCCTATTACCTTTGCCCATAGCTCTAGTTTGTCATTTTCTTTTAAACCATAACTTTTAACTACTTCTCCAATTGTTATTGAATTAGGTAATTCCTTTCCTCTATAAATTAAAGCAAAAGAACGTTGTTCTGAAATTATTATATTCATATGTTTAACAACAATATTGATGATACTTTCTACTAAATGCTTTTCATTGACATCAATTTTAATTATTTTGCCTCCTCTCGTATCTTCAACAGATAGTATCATCTTATTTTCAATTCTTTTTAATTAATTCAGCCACATTAATAATTTTTATATAAGACTTACCGTATATATGATTAAAAAATAGTCATAACAAATTTGTGATTATTGTTAAATAAATCAATATTTATTTTAGATTTTTAGATTTGGATTCGGAATAATTTACAAAGTGCGAAGTAGTTTTTTATAGCTTTTTCCATTTCTTTCTCATTTCTTCCAAGATGGTATATTTTGGAAAATGTTTTATAATAGATGAAACTACTTGTCTTCTTATTGTTAATTTATTAAAATCATCCCAATTTAGACTAATAATATTTTGATAAGCCATACCTTTGAACGTTTCTACTATATTATCAGAAAAATCTTTTTTCTTAAATATTGTATATAAATATTTGATATATTCTGGCAAAAATTTTATTATATACGGCTTTACTTTTTGATCAAACAAATTATTACAAATATCTTCTAAAATATTTTCAATTAAGCTTGTAGTTTGTAGATCTTTTTCTTCTTTTGGAATATCTGGCTGCAGTTTGTGAAGAAAACTAAATTTCATAATGTTTTCATCAACAATCAAGTGTATCATTTTCTCAAATTTCTCGTCTACTCGAAAAAAGTAATCCCCATTGCCATCGAATCTTAAATTAAAGAATTTTATTCCATACATATTCTCTTCTACAATGTTCTGTATAAAAAAATTAAGTGTAGTTATTTTAATATTAAATTTAAGAGAAAATTCCTCGGGTAATATAAATTCAGGATAATTAATTGGATGATTAATGGAAAAATATAATAAAATTTTATAATAATCATCTTTGGATGATAATAATTTTTCAGCTTTAGAATAATCTAAATTATTAATTAAATCTAAAAAAATGATCCTAACCTCATCATCTTCAATTTCATGCTTTTCAAGGAAAGCTTTTGTCTTTTCTTTAATATCTTCGATTCGTTTAATTTCTTCTTTTAAAATAGACTCATAATCTAAATCATATTTTTTTAATATTTTAGAATGTTGAGATTCACCAGTTTTAGTAATTCGATATTCATTATTTTCGGTTTTCACATATTCCTTTTCTAATAAACGGTTTAGATTTTTTGAAAGAGAATTGTTATTGATTGAGAGCGGTTTCTCAAGAAAATCTGACCATTTACAATATTCATTGTTATATAGCATCCAGAGAATGATATGGTCATAATTTCTCTTATTTAAAATTATTTCTGGAGGATATCTTAGTTTTCTTTCAAATGAATCTTTAAACTTCAGATCGTAATATCGTTTTCTTCCTTCAGGTGTAATATTATAAAGACCCTTCTCTTTCTTTTCAACATATCCATTTGTCATTAAGAGATTCATATATTTTGATAATGTTGCTAAACTAAATTCTAAGGGTTCATCTAAAAAATCAGACCAATTGCATTCCTCATTATTATTTAACATCCACAAAATAATATATTCAAAATCCTTCTTTTCAATCCCAGAAGGAGTAATAATTTCTGGTGGAGGATAAATTAGGTTTTTAGCACAAATCTTATGAAAACACCATGGATCTCTTATTTTTAATATAATATATTATTTTAAACGGTTTACTAGTTTATGTTTGAGATATTCATTTAAAAATATGCTATTTATGCTTATATTCTTTTTTTAAAAAAATTTATATGAAATTCGTCTAAAATGTAAAATTGAAATTCAATATACTTCGGACTTTGTGCAGCCTTTCGAAGCTTAATCTAAAAATATATTGTTGAAATAAATATCACTTAATAATAATTTGAGCAAAAGAGGTTAAAAATATGAAAAAATCTAATTTAATAAAACTTTTCTTGATGTTTTTTACTTTTTCGATATTCTTTTCACACTTTGCTAGGATTGGTTATTCAAATGGGGTTGGAATTTTTAATGGATTGTATGTTGGTCATACTTTGTATATCTCAGCAATGCCAGGGGAGCCCATACCTATGACGATGACGTTTAATAAGACATCAGAAGATACATTTAATATTGTAAATGAATTGAAAGATCCTATTAATGATATTGGTTCTTGGGATGTAAATGTTAACACTAGAATTATATCAAATGTGGTGAATTTTGGTCCATTTGAGGGCAATCATTCAATGTTTTGGATTTACAATAATGTTTCCCTTAATGATCAAGTTACAATGTGTAATATATATATGTGTGTCCACGGTTTAGATGGTGATGTTGTATTTAATGTTACTGGTGAAGCGATGCATGGTTCTATGGCAGTTTGGCAATTAAAGGATGATTACGGGAGTGTACTTTATTATGAGAAAACGATAGGGTTTCTAGTTAATGGGACAATTAAACATCTTACAGATTTCAATGTATATAAATTTGAATCCACAAATGCTTTTGCATTACCTCCTGGGATTCCATCTTATATGTTGATAATTATAGTCCCTGTTATCGGAGTAGTTTCAATAGTTCTTTCTGTCATAATTTTTCGCAAGAGAAGAAAGTAGAAGAATAAACTCAAAGAGCTTTAAAGAATTGAAAAATTCTAAGTTGGAGAATAAAGTTTAGATAAAGGTTTACTGGTTTAATCCTACCTAGACGATTATACCTCCATCCTAAATCTTTTTTTATCTAGAAATAAACAATATTATTGAGGGAGATTAAGAGTTTTAACAAATCTTTTTATTTTTAAAAATCTAATCATTCTTTAAATACCACTTTCTACAAAATTTTCTATTTTATGAGCACTTCTGGAAAAAAATTAAGATTTAAAATTACAGTAATCGGGGATGGAAGAGTCGGCAAAACTTCCTTAATAAAAAAATTCACCCTTGGCACCTTCGAGACTGATTATGTTGAAACAATTGGTGCACAATTTTCTAAATACGACAAAGATATCAAAGGAGATAACATTCGGCTATTATTTTGGGATATTGCAGGGCAGCGAGATCTTGATTTCCTACGGCCCTCATTTTATAGAGAAAGTGATGCTGCTATTATCGTATGTAGCTTTGAAGAGAATGAACTAGGAAGAAATAGTTTTAAACATATACAAAATTGGCATGAAGATATCAAACAATTTTGTGGAGATATCCCCGTTATGCTTTTTGCTAATAAAGTTGATTTAATTGATAAAGATAATTTGGATCACTCTGAAATTCAAAAAGTAGTAAATGCAAACAAATTTTTAGATTATTATCTAACCTCAGCTAAAAGTGGTCAGGGCGTTCATGAAGCATTTAGCACTCTTATTGAAAAATTATATTATAAATCTGAATCAAGTGAAAAATAGTACACCCTCGCACTGGTTTATTATTTTTTTTTCAATCGATCGAAATCTTTAATAATACAACTAATTAATAAGTAAATTATAGTGGAATAGAGAAATCTAATAAGATATTTGAATTGATGAATAATTCATTAAAATTATATATATGAGCGAAGATGAGCGTTGGGAATAAGGAACATAAGAAAAAAGGTTCTAAATTAAAAAAACTAGTTACAGAAAACAAGCCAATTGTTGTGGGTGGCTTAATTGCGTCTTTTGCTATTGCTGGAATTATTGGTGGTATTTATTGGTTTAATATATCACAACCTATACCACCAGGTGTTGTACTTGTCGTTGGTGTCCAGTGGGGTCCTTTTAGTCTTGACCCTATTGAATCCGCTTTCGATGATTCAATTTTTTATGACCAAGTTGCTGAAGGTTTATTTGATTATAATTATTCAAGTGAATTTTATAAACTTATTCCAAATCTTGCTATAAACCACTGGTGGAGTGAGAATGGCACAGAACTCACATGTGTTCTTCGACAAGGAGTTAAATTTCATGATGATACATCTTTCGACGCGACAGCGGTTCAGTGGAACTTCGATAGATTATATGGTTTAATCGATAGTGCTACATATGGTGATTTATGGCTACTTCCTAATGGTAAATGGATAATTAACAAAACTCAAATTTTAAATGAGACTGCTATAAAATTCTTATTAAATGCACCTTATGCTCCACTTGAAGCATTATTAGCTACTCCGGCTTCATATATATTATCACCAAGTTCTACTCCTAAAGATGATTTCATTGATCTTCATAGTGGAGATTTGGTAGGGACTGGCCCTTTTATATACGATAATTATGTACCTTTTGCTAAGGTAACAATGTCTCACAATCCAAATTATTGGGGTGGCAAACCAAAAGTCGATAGACTTATATTTTCCATTGTTGGTTGGAATTCCTCCGATCCAGTAAAAAATGCTAATTACACAGGGAAAGCAATGGAAGCAATGCTATCAGGAAAAATTTCCATAATTCCTGGAGCCGAATGGTTGCATGCAAATGAGACGATGTTTGATAATTTGATAAACAACCCCAATATTACCTTATATAAAGAAAGCCCAGGTGCATCAATTCAATTTATCATAATGAATAATAAATTAATTAATAAAACAATGAGAAAAGCAATATCATATGCTATTAATTATTCCTACATTAACGAAAGGGCTTATGGAGGTGAAGGACTAAGATGCAGATCTCCTATTCCAAGAGGAATGCTTTATTCTAATAATGAAGATTTTAATACCCCTTATTATAATGTTTCAATTGCTCGACAGATTTTAATAGACGCAAAATGGAATAGAACTTCAGGCTTAATCGCAAATAACAATATAAGTGCTGGAAACGAGTGGGAAAAAATAGCAAACAGTTCTTTTCCTCTTGCAACATATAATTTTACATATCAATTAGGTTTTCCTTTTGCAGAAGATATGTCCGTACTTTTAACCGAAAACCTTAAACAAATTGGAGTTAAAGTGGCGACATCTGTTGGTTTGCCAATGTGGCAATATTTATCTATTCTAAGAGAAGACCCTGGTTATCATAGAGACATGTTAGAACTTTCAATGTTAGGTTGGGGTGTAGATTATAATGATCCTAGCGACTTTATAAATCCACTGTTTACAAACAAAATGCCTGCCTATAATTGGGGTCAAGTTAATGATACCCAAGTACAACAATGGATGGATGAGGCTCTATTCGAGACTAATCAAACTGCCAGAGAACAATTATATTATAAAATTCAGGAACGACTTATCGAAGTTGTTTATCCATATGCCTGGACTTTTATTGGAAAGAGATTAGATGTTTATTTATCGAATTTAAGAGGGTGGAATTCTAATCCTTATAAAAAATTATTTAAATCCGTTTATTTCTCCTAAAATCTCACCTTTTTTTAATCACTTTTAATGTCGATATCAAAATATCCACTCCCAATAATTGATAAAGATAAATTATAGAAATTTTCAGCGGGAAAATCATAAGAAGTTAAGACTACTCTTTCAGTAAAGAAATCAGTATAGAAACCTGGATAATCCACCGGTGATACCCAATCTGGTGGTGGTTGTAAGATAAACATTGCACCAATACTGGTTTTATTATCTTCATAAATTAACCTAAAAATACCACTATTAGAACTTGATGCTTTCCCTGTTATATTGGCTCCCATATCTTTGTATTGTTTGATTTCAATATCCATATTACCATCATGTGTGCTAAGGGTCCATATACTATTTCGATTATATTGCGCATCAGACGTTTTTAATTCTAAAATCCCTTTTTGGGTGCTTCCAGTTATATTGCCTTCGATTGTACATTGATTTAAATAGTATAAAATGTTCCCATAGGTGATATTTACTAACAAATTACTAATAGTTGCCCCCCAAGGAACTGATATTTCAAAATTTCCTTGATCAATGTCTATTCTTAAATCATAAATAATCTCAGCATTGAGCTCTATTATTATGGTTATATTCTTTATTAATGGTAAAATTTCAATAGGATTGATATCTGATTTAAGCAACAAATTAAAATTAACGAAAGAGCTTTCATTTTCCCAACTTACATCAAAAAAATCTAAATATGATTTTTCTACAATACCTTTACCCATCATCTCAATATCTACTTCTACTTTAGCATAATAGTCAAATGGGGGATAGATATATCTAATTTCTACATTTCCTATATCAATGTTAATATTTAGCTCATTTACTGTGGATGGACTGCTTGGAACATACATAAAAGTAAGATTTTCATCAATAATGCCATAATTTGAAAGATTGTATGAAATTATAAAAATCGGGATAGTAATAATCAGACTGAATCCAAAAATAACCAAAATTAGAATTACAATAGTAGTTTTATTTACTATCATTAAACGAATTTCAATAGGATTAACGATTTTATAAATATTTATATAGAGAAAATATATTTA
>JBHLPN010000092.1:0-9798 GCA_048939445.1 Promethearchaeota archaeon
GAACAATTTCCATACATGACTTAAAAATATATCTTTTGAAACATGATATAAAAGTTAGATTATAATAAATTTTACAATAAAATGGGTTTAACTGTATACAGTACACATTTTAATAATTAATATAGTATAATAAATTTTGAAATATTTAAATTAAGTTTCAAAAAGTTAGATCTTAAAATTTTAACATTAAAAAATTTTCAATGAAAGTTTTTTAAAATGAAATTTTTCTAAACTTTTATATAGTTCTCAAAATAAAATATATTGATCGTACTAATATATTTCGGTCATAATTATATTTAGGTTGATTCTTAATGAAAAAAGAGAAAGTTCTCGATGAAATTGATCGAAATATCCTTAGAATATTACAAGAGGATGCGAGAAAATCTTATAGAGAGATCCAAGATAAATTAGGAATCTCCATTGGAACTATACATAATAGGATTGCAAAACTAAAGAAGAATGGCGTAATTGAAGGATATACCCTGAAACTAAACAATGAAAAATTAGGCTATAAATTAACATTTCTTATAAGGATCAACTGTGATGGGAAATTTACTGAAGAAATTCTTAATGAAATTAAAGATACTCCAGAAGTATGCTCTGTTTTTCACACAACTGGTGAACAATCTGCCGCTTTAATTTGTAGATTCAAGGAAAGTGAAGATGTTCACAATTTCATTAGAGAATTAAACAAGAAAGAATATATTACAAGAACAAATTCAAATATGATTCTTAAGGAATACAAAAATACTTCTTTTGTAGAAATTTAAAATAGTTTAATTTCTCATAATTTTAACAACTCAGAAAAATTTTTATGATTTAGAGATCTATATAAATTACATTTATTAAAATTTAAATTTTCGATAAAAAGTGTCTAAATATGTCAAATGTTCCAATAATAATACTTAAGGAAGGAACAGAAGAGGTTCGTGAGAAAGAAGCCCGAAAACAGAATATTACAGCAATGGTTGCGATTGCTGAGACAGTACGCTCAACTCTAGGTCCTAAAGGGATGTCAAAAATGCTGGTTGACTCTATGGGTGATGTTACTATTACTAATGATGGAGCAGAGATTCTTAAAAATCTTGATATTGAAAATATTGCAGCTAATATGATGGTTAATGTGGCAAAATCTATTGATGATGATATTGGTGATGGAACTACCTCAGCAGTAATTTTTTCTGCTGCTTTATTAAATAATGCTTTAGAATTAATTGAACAAGGTATTCATCCTAAACCTATCACACATGGATATAAATTAGCTGCTGATAAAGCTCTTGAAATTATAGATGAAATCGCTGAAGAAATTTCGAGTGGTGATAATGAAATTCTTAAAAATGCTGCAAAAACTGCAATGAATGCAAAAGACATTGCTCCTTTGAAAGATTTCTTTTCAGAGTTAGCCCTAAATGCTGTTAAGCAGATAACGGATGAGGATGGAAAAACTTTTGCAAAAGTGGGTAATGTAAAAATCGTAAAAGCTCCTGGGAAATCTCTTAAAGAAACAGAGTTAATCAATGGTGTATATACACAGAAGGAAAAAGTTAATACAATGATGCCTGATTTAATAAAAAATGCAAAGATTGCAGTTATAAGAAGGAAATTAGACGTGAAGAAAACTGAATTTGATGCTCAAGTTCGAATTTCTAGTCCTTCAGAGATCCAAAAATTCCTTGATCAAGAAGAAAAAATTCTATTAGATTACTTGAAAATTTTTAAAGATTTGGGAGTTAATGTTATTGTAAACAGTAGTGATATTTCAGATAAATTTGGTGCATACTTAGCAAAAGAAGGTATTGCTGGTATAAAAAATGTTGGTGAAAGTGATTATAAATCTATTTTAAAAGCAGTAGGTGCAAAACTAGTAGATGATTTAACATCACTCTCAGAGGACGATTTAGGGTTTGCTGAAAAAGTAAAGTTTGAAAAACTAGGTGACGATGAATTTGCATTATTTTCAGGCTGTAAAAATCCAAAATCCGTTTCAATTTTACTCAAAGGTGGGCTTGATAAGATACTGAGTACTGCTGAAGTATCTTTACACGATGTTTTATCAGTTATTGCAAAAATAATTGATACGAAAACTGTAGTAGCTGGAGGAGGAGCAATATACATTGAACTTGCTAAAAAGATAAGGGCTTATGCAAATAAAATTGGTGGAAAAGAGCAACTATCTGTAAATGCATTTGCATTAGCACTTGAAGAAATCCCAAAGACTTTAATAAAGAATGCTGGATTAGAGGAAATCGAAAAATTAACTGAATTAAGAGCAGCTCATAAAACTAATGAAGATAAATGGATTGGTATTGATACCATTTCAAATACTATCGGGGATAATTTTAAAAAGGGAATTGTTGAACCTGCAGAATTAATCAATCACATCATTAAATCTGGGAGTGAATTAGCCAATTTAATCTTGAGAGTAGACAGAATTATTAGTGCAAAAGGTAGTAAACCAGAAGGATTATAATAGTTAACTGAAATATTTTTTATTTTCTTTTTTTTATATTCTTTTTATTATTAAACAAACAAAGATCTTCATAAAGCATAAGAAATCATATACAACGTCTCAATAATCAAAAAAGAAAAATTAAAAGAAGTTCATAAATTTTGTTAACCACATACAAGGTTACTTTTTAATGATTTGAAAGTAAAAATATCTAAGCAATATTATAATGGAAGCTATTGATAAAACCAATCTGGAAAAAATAAAAGCTTTAGAAAATAAACACGTGTTAAAAATTGTAAATGAGTTTATTTCTTTATGTAAGCCCTCTAAAGTCACCGTTATAACAGATTCTCAAGAAGATATCGATTATGTAAGAAACCGAGCTATTGAGCTTGGTGAAGAATCAAAACTAAATCTAAAAGGGCATACTGTACATTATGACGGGTTCTTCACTATGAATAATCATGATCAAGCAAGAGATAAAGATCATACTCAAGTTTTAGTGCCTAAAAATGAAGTAGATTCATATCCTTGGATAAATACGATGGAAAGAGAAAAAGGCTTAAAGGAAATCTTGGAAATCATGGATGGTTGTATGAAAGGTCATGAGTGTGTGATAAGGTTCTTTTGCTTAGGTCCAAAAAGCTCTAAATTCTCAATACTTGCACTTCAATTAACAGATTCTTATTATGTTGCCCATTCAGAAGATCTTCTTTATCGAGCAGGTTATGAGGAATTTAAAACATTAAACGGATCTAATAACTTCTTCTATTTTATCCATTCTTCAGGGGCATTAACTGGAGATCCTCCAGTTACAAAAAACCTTGAAAAAAGAAGAATCTATATAGACTTAGAAGAAGGATGCGTTCTATCAGTAAATAACCAATATGCTGGTAATTCACTCGGATTAAAAAAGCTCGCCTTAAGATTAGCAATTTATAAAGCTAATAATGAAGATTGGCTTGCAGAACATTATTTTATAATGGGTGTTCATCCAAAAGAAAAGAATAGATCTTCATATTTTTGTGGTGCATTTCCCTCTGCTTGTGGTAAAACTAGCACTGCAATGTTGCCAGGACAAACTATAGTTGGTGATGATATAGCCTATCTTCGTGTTTGGGATGATGGTTATGCACATTCAGTAAACATTGAGAGAGGTATTTTTGGAATTATCAAGGATGTAAGTGCGAAAGATGACCCTGTTATATTTGACGCACTGACAACTCCTCGTGAGACTATTTTCTCAAATGTTCTAGTTAGAGATGGAACTCCCTATTGGATTGGAGATGGAAGATCAGTCCCAGATGAAGGATTTAATTTTTCAGGCAATTGGAATAAAGGAAAAATTGATAAAAATGGAATGGAAATACCCCATGCTCATCCAAATGCTCGTTATACAATTCGTATCGAAGAATTGAAAAATGTTGATCCAAATCTCCATAATCCTGAAGGAGTACCCGTCCATGGGATTTTTTACGGAGGGCGTGATAGTGATACAATGCCCCCTGTTATTGAAAGCCTGAATTGGGAACATGGTATATTTCTGGGAGCCTCTATTGAGTCTGAAACCACATCTGCAACACTAGGTGCGGAGGGAGTAAGAATGCAACAGCCTATGGCCAATTTAGATTTCATAGTTGTTAGTTTGGGAAAATACATTAAAAATCATCAGAATTTTGGAAAAAGATTAAAAAATTGTCCGAAAGTGTTTGCAACAAATTATTTCCTCAAAAATAGAGAAGGAAAATATCTAAATGGAATTTTAGATAAGCTTTGTTGGATAATCTGGGCAGAAGGACGAACTAATAATGACTTTGAAGCTATTAATACACCTATTGGCTATATACCTGAATATTTAGATTTAAAAAGATTATTCAAACAATACCTTAATAAGGATTATCCTGAAAAACATTATATTGAACAATTTTCTATAAGACCTAAAAAGCTTTTAGATAAATTAGATCGCATTGAAATCATGTATAAAAAAGAAAAAGATGTTCCAAAATTCTTTTGGAATATACTTAATGAACAGAGAAAGGTTTTAACAAATCTACTAAATGAATATGGGATGGAAGAAATCTCTCCTTTTTCATTAAAAAAATGAATAAAAAAATACCAATTATACTAAATATTTTAACCCAGATCTCACTTTATAGGTTTTATTTATCCTGTCAACTTCAATAAATCTCTTAATCTCAAGATTGTTTAAGAAAGTCCGAATTTCATTAACGTCTTTATTTAATTCCTTCCCTAATCCTTGGATATCATTCTCATATGTACGAAGAGTTTGAAGTAATGATGAATATTCTTCATAAATATGATTTACTAAATATGTGATAGATTCTTTAATGTTCAAACCAGTTTTCGCACTTGTTGGAAAGATTTTATTATCTTCAGGTAAATAATTTTGTGAGCGAATCACTTCTGGAGGTCGAGCCCCTTCAATATCCTGTTTATTTGCTAAAAAAACTGTAGGGATATTAGGAGGTAATATTTTTCTAATTGAATTTAATATCATAATTGCACTATCATCCTTTTCAGGAGCAGCAGCATCAAATATAAAAATGATACCATCTGATCCACTTGTACAAATATTTCTCATCACGGAAAATCTTAACAGACCCGGAGTTCCAAATAAAAATACATCGAACCCGTTTAGCTTTAAACTCCCTAAATCCATCGCAACAGTGTAAAACTTCTCATCTTTACCTTTTGCCTCTACATTTAATGCGTTATCATCTAGAGCTTTTATATAACTTGACTTTCCCGATTGTAACGGTCCAGAAACCAATATTTTTATTGTTATTTCACCAATTAATAATGCAATTGAAACTTGAATTTACTTTGCGTATTTATGTATTTAAAAGGATAATATACTTGGATAATATATTTAATTATTATCCTAATCATAATTTTAATATTTTTAATAGTAAACTTACAATTTATATATTAAAATCTTTTTTTTCATATCAAGTTTTCGTAAGGAATTAAAGATGTCAGTTTTACCTTAAAGTTTAATTCTAAAAAGGATATTCAAAAGTGTTTTGGTAAATTTCATTGGATAAGAAAATATCATTGTGTGCGAAATTAGTCATGTTATGAGAATTTCTTAATCAAAAAGAAAATTCACAAAAAGCGATAAATTTTTTGGAAATTATGATCAGGAAATAACTTTTTCTAAAAAAAACCATCCTTTAATAGCAATATTCAGTCAAAGATCACAAGTTTTATATAGAATTTTGTCGGAGATAGTCACTAAAAATTATATGAATCTCTTATCAAAATTAAAAACAATTTTCAAATGCGATTAAATATTTCTTACAAATTAATAAACTATAATAAATCCTTAACGAAAAATTGAAGGAAATGGAAAAGTTATGAATAGTAATATATTGATAATTGGTGGCGGAATTTCTGGAATAGAAGCAGCATTATCTTTAGGTGAACAGGGATATAAGGTAATTCTCGTCGAAAAAACACCATCTATAGGCGGACGCATGGCACAACTTGATAAAACTTTCCCTACCTTAGACTGTTCAATTTGTATATTGGCACCTAAGATGGTAGAAGTTGCACGTCATCCTAATGTTGAACTCCTTGCCTATTCAGAAGTACAGGAAGTATCCGGTGAAGTCGGCAACTTTAATGTTAAAATATTAAAGAAATCAAGGTACGTTGACTGGGATAAGTGTACTGGGTGCGGTGCGTGCTCAGAAAAATGTCCAATGAAAAAGATTCCTTCTGAATTTGAGGAAGCTATGGGGAATAGGACTAGTATATATATTCCGTTTCCCCAAGCAGTTCCACGTAAAGCAACTATTGATGTTGAAACATGTCTGTTTTTAACCAAGAATGCTTGTCGATTATGCGAAAAAGAATGTGAAGCCGAAGCAATTGATTTTGAAATGAAAGATGAGATTTTAGAATATAATGTTGCATCTATTATTGTTGCTACTGGTATTGATATCTTAGATCCAACACCTTTAGTACGTTATCATTACGGTGAATATCCTAATGTAATAACTGCCATGCAATATGAGCGACTTCTGAGCGCATCAGGACCTACTGGTGGTGAATTATTACGCCCTTCAGATGGAAAACATGCTCATGAGATTGCTTTTGTTGGATGTGTTGGGTCTCGTAATGAGGTGTTATGTTCATATTGTTCTAAGTTTTGCTGTATGTATATGGCTAAAGAAGGAGTTGTTACAAGAGAACATGCTCCTGACACAAATGTTACTATATTTTTTAATGATACACGTGTTATAGGGAAGAACCAAGAAGAGTTTATAGAGAGAGCAAAACAGGAATATAAATTAAAATATTTTCATGGAATTCCAGGAGATATCAGAGAGGACCCTGCAACTCATGATCTTCTTGTAAAACATGCGAACTTAGATACTAGTGATGTTGAAACTGCTCGATTTGACTTAGTTGTGTTAGCAAGTGCAGTTATTCCTCGAAAAAATTCTGAAGAATTAGCAAAAACATTAGGAATTGAGAGAAATGAATTAGGTTTTTTCAAAACAAAAAATTCGATTGAAGATCTACAATCTACGAGAGAAGGGATCTATGTTACGGGTTCATGTCAATCCCCTGATGATATAGCTAATTCTGTTTCAAAAGCCAGTGGAGCTGCTGCATTAGCTGCTTTACATGCAGTTCCATTAAGTGAAGAGGAACAGAGAGTGGAATTACCTCCATTAAGAGTTGTACGTGAAGTAGATGAACCACGTATAGGTGTTTTTATCTGTCATTGTGGTGTAAATATCGGGGGATATATGGATGTCCTTGGACTGGTAGAGTATGCAAAAACACTTCCAAATGTAGTGTTTGCGATGGATAATAAATATAGTTGTTCCAGTCTTACTCAAGATATTATAAAGGAAAAAATTGAAGAATTAGATCTGAATCGTGTATTAGTTGCGGCGTGTACTCCAAGAACCCATGAACAATTATTCCAAAAGACTATTCGAGAAGCTGGTTTGAATGAATACTTATTTAACTTTGTAAGTATTCGAGAATTAGATTCATGGGTACATATGAATGAACGTGAGAAAGCTACAGATAAAGCTAAGGACCTAATCCGTATGGGTGTAGCTCGTACGAGATTTTTAAAACAAGAAGTAAAAATAAAAGGAGATGTTGTTCAAGAAGCTCTAGTTATTGGTGGAGGAATTGCAGGTATGAGCGCTGCCATGGAAATTGCTAAAAAAGGATTTAAAGCACATTTAGTTGAAAAAGAAGATAAATTAGGGGGTCAATTGAATCTCATATATAAAATAAATTTTGATAGAATTGATTCAAAAGAATTCCTAAATGAGAAATTAAAAGAATATAATTTAATGAAAAATATTATTACGTATTTAAATTCTGAAGTAGTTGATGTTAAGGGCTCGATTGGCGATTTTAAAGTTATTATAAAAGACCATGCTAATGACAGCATTACAGAGTTAAATGTTGGCGCAATTGTTGTAGCAACAGGTGCTTATGAATATAAACCAGAGGGATGGTATCATTATGGTGAAGATTCACGTATTATGACACAATTAGAACTCTCAGAAAAGCTAAGGGATAATGAGTTAAAAGATGGAGAAACATTAGTTTTTATCCATTGTGTAGGCTCACGGCAACCAGAAGGTGGTAATGGTTGTACATATTGTTCCTTAATTTGTTGTTCAGAATCTATTAGACATGCCCTTTACGTCAAAGAAAATTATCCAAACTCACAAATCTTTGTGTTATATAGAGATATTCGAGTAGGAACGGATGAAGAATTATTTTATTGGAAAGCTAGAGAAAATATTAATTATATAAGATTTAATGATTATCCTGAAGTAGATCTTATAAATGGAAAAATTAGTGTCAAAGTTCATGATATTTTAACTCAAATCCATCTCAACATTGAAGCTGATAAGTTAGTTCTATCTACTCCATTGAAACCTCATGATAATAAAACTCTTGCTGAATTATTAAAGGTTCCACGAGATCAAAATGGATTTTTCCTAGAAGCTCATATAAAATTACGTCCAGTTGATTTTGCAACAGATGGAATATATCTTGCTGGTACTGCACACGGTCCTAAGGGTATTGCTGATTCGATATCTCAAGGAAGAGGGGCTGCAGCCCATGCCCTAATTCCGTTAATTGCTGGAATTGTAGAAAATGAACCTTTAGTTTCAGTAGTTAATCCTGCTTTATGTATAGCATGCCAGAAATGTGAAGAAGTATGTAATTTTGGAGCAATTGGAGTTAACTTTGATAATGAACTTTTAGTTTCCGAATCAAATCCTCTTTTATGTAAAGGCTGTGGTGATTGTGCTGCTGCATGTCCAGCAGGAGCAATAACAATGAGTCATTTTGCTGATGATCAACTAACTCCAATGATATCAGAGGCATTAAAAGGTGAATTCATCGATGAAAGACCTCGTATAGTAGCCTTCTTATGTAATTGGTGTAGTTATGCGGGAGCAGATACATGTGGTGTAAGTCGATTCCAATATCCTACTAACATACGACCTATACGGGTGATGTGTTCTGGAAGAATTCCAAAGAGATTTATTTTACAAGCCTTTTTGGAAGGTGCTGATGGTGTTTTTATTGGAGGATGTCATTTGGGTGATTGTCATTATTTGGAAGGCAATTATGACACACTACAAAGGTATAATGAAGTGAATGAAATTCTTGAAAAAGTTGGGATAAATCCTGAGCGTTTCCGTCTTGAGTGGGTATCAGCTAGTGAAGGAAAACGTTTTTCAGAAGTAGTAACTGATTTCGTAAGCCAAGTAAAAAAATTAATGCCTATTAAAGCTAAAGGAGGTGCATAATAAAGATGACTGAAGAAGAAGTAATAAATGCAAAAGATTTGGATCAGGAATTTCGATATGAAATAAGTGAAAAAGTAGGTGCAAAATCACTTCTTAAATGTATCCAATGTGGCGTATGTTCAAGTGGTTGCACTGTTACTGAATATGTGGACCTTCAACCCCACAGAGTGGTTGCTTCCTGTCTTTTAGGTTTGAAAGATAGAGTATTATCGAGTAATGCCATTTGGACATGCTCTTTATGTCATAGATGCACTGAACGATGTCCAAAAGGTGTGGATTACTCCTTTATTTTAGCCTTGCTTAGAAATTTAGCAGTTAAAGAAGGGAATATTCCAAAAGAATACCAAGGAACAATCCAAACTATACATGACAATGGTTTTGTTGTACCATATACTGGAGGTTTAGCAACTACTATAGATAGACGAAGAGATAGATTAGGATTGCCTAAATTAAAACCACCTAATTTGGAAGAAATTGATTTTATTATGAAAGAAACAGGAATTGGAAATTTAATTGAAAAAG
>JBHLPN010000373.1:0-3076 GCA_048939445.1 Promethearchaeota archaeon
TCAAGATGGGGTGAAGAACTATACGGTGACTGTCCTGTCTCAGTTCCCTCAGAAAATTCTCAAACAGAATGTGATGTCGGAGATGTTGGATATTGGATTAGTGGTCAAGGATTCTGTATTTTCTGGGGACCAACCCCTGCGAGTTCTGGTGAGAAACCTGTTGCTGCTAGCCCTGTTAACATTTTTGCCAAAATTGAAGGTAATGCTAAAGCAATTTTTAATCAATTTTCATCCTTTCAAGGATTAGTAAAAAAAGGAGATTAACGGCTAAGACAAACTAATCATGACAGAAAGAGCAATGAAACCTTTTGGTTTGGCACTTAAAGATTTTTATAGTGGTAAGAAAAGAGTCAAAGTGATTTTTTATCGAGATGATGGATTAAAAACTAAACTCTCTATTAAACCTTTTTTTAGGAGTCCTAATGACTTTTCAAATTTGGAAAAACAAGCAATAGAATTATGTCAAGGGAGAGTTTTGGATATAGGAGCAGGAGTTGGACCACATAGTTTAGAACTTCAGAAACTAGGTCTAGAGGTTTATGCAATTGACATATCACCTCAAGCTTGTGAAATTATGAGTAGTAGAGGAATTAGAAATGTACGTTGTACAAACATTTATAATTTAGATATGGAGATATTTGACACAATTCTTCTTTTAGGGCGTTCAATAGGATTTGTAGAGGATCTGAATGGAATGAAAAGATTTTTAAATTATTGTAAAAATCTCCTGAATCCCAGCGGGATAATTTTATTCGATTCAATAGATATTCGCGTAACTACAAAACAAATTCATCTTGACTACCATGAAAGAAATCGCAAAATGGGAAAATATATTGGTGAAGTCGGCTGTCAGATGAAATATAAAGGCAAGTATGGAGATAAATTCCAACTTTTACATATAGATCCTGATACTCTTAAAGATTGCATTCAAGAACTAGGAATGTTATGTGAAATTCTCATCAAAGAAGATAATGGAAATTATTTAGCTAAAATTTCAATGCAGAATTAATGGATCTTAAATAATTAATTCTAGATGTATATCTTCAGGTTCTAATTCGTATAGCTCTGGATTAATCTCAGATGCTATTTTGCAGCCTAAACCTAGATAAAAGTCAATTGTGTGTTTTGAAGGTGTTGCTGATATATATAACTTTCTAGCACCCATCTCTTTTGCTCTTTTTTTGACCAGATTCCATAATCTCGCCCCTAGACCTTTATCACTATGTTCTGCATCGATATGTAAAAAAGGAACTTGGAGTTGATTATTGTTGCTTCCAATAAATTTAGATTCTAAAACAATAATTCCAATTAATTTATGATCGATGAATGCTCCATAAAAAATCCCTCCTCGATCATGAAGATCATAAAGGTCTGTAACAATCTTTTCCAGATTTTCGATGTTCCACCCTTTTATATCATAATACTCATCTTTTAAAACTAACGTACCATCCTTGTAATAATAAATCTGTTCAACAATTTCACTTCTATTTAAATTTCGAATTTCTTCAATCTCTTGTCTATAAATCTCTCTAATTTTCAAAATACAAACTCAAGTTTTACTTTTTCCCCTTTTCCGATTATATATTAGATACCTTTTAAAGATCAAAACTCCGAAACTCAGGACTATCATAATCGTGAATATAACTAAAATACCAATATTTTGAAAATCTGTTCCTATGAGCACGCCATGGACATAAGCTAGAAATAGTGCTACATAGTTTAATATGTGGATAATTCTCCAATTTTTTTGTATTTTCTTTCGTAAAAGAGCACCTAAAACAGCAACATAGATTAAAATAAGTGCCAAACGTCCCCCTAAAGACCAAAAGCCATACCAAGAAGTGAAATCTGGCAAAAAAACAGTAATATCTAACCTGAAAATCGCGAAAGCTACAGGGTGTAGTGTAATTAAAACTAGCCCTGCAATTGAGTAGATATGATGTATCTTAATAAATGATTTTCCAAAGATTTTGTAGAGTTGAACTACAAAAGGAGTCATCATGGTTGCAACGAACATTGAGGTAAATCCAAATAAGGCACCAAACCTGATAACAAAATTGAAACCATCTATAAATGGAGTTAAAAGGAATAATACAAGTATAAGGATATATAGACTAACAGTGGCGATTATTATATATATTGCTTTTTTTTCCAGAGTCATATTTCTATCCTTAATTCATTACTTATTAATATTTATTGTAGTGGGGATTTTTTATAGGGCTTATATCACATAAATAAATTTAAATTTTAACAGATTTGTATATAAAATATATAAATCTAATATTATCCTTTTAATAAAAAAAAGGGAAAAATATGAAATCCTTAAGAAAAATTGGAAATGTTCTGTCATTGCTATTTTGCTTAATTTTATTAGTAATTTCATATTTAGTAGGATACTTTATGGCGTTAATTGTCCCATCCGCTCTAGAGAATTTTACTACACCGTATCTCATTCCTTTTGGCAGATATCTAGAGATGACAATTTTTAATTTTCTTTTTTCCAATATTTTTACGATAATTGGGATTGTAGGCTTAAAAAGCGAGCGTCGATTAAAATTATATGGTGTAGGAATCGTAATAATCGCTATATATCTCGTTATTGAAACATACTTATTTGTTCTGATGTTGGCAGCCCTTTCAGCTGTAGGTGAAGTAGGTGAAGGCCCAGTAGGTTTTTTATCTTATATTGTTACCTTGGTATGTATAATAGGGATGTTGGTAGGATATGTAATCATAATAATCGAAGCAAGGCGGAACAAGAGAAAAAAATAGAATTAAAGAGTAATGATTTATAATTTGTATGATATCTTTAGTATCATTTATCTTAGCAAAATAAGAAGAAACCTAAATCACGTTTCTGATCTTGCCACTTTCATTATCTCCCTTCTTATCATTAATTATTAATTTTTCACCTTATAATTTAAAAAATATTATTCAAATGGGAATGTGTATATATAATATCAAGAGAATACAGTGATATTCCTATAATAATATTGAATATCGTGAAAGTGTGCTTTCACGATCATATCAGGGGAGTAGAAAATCATTATATTAGATTTTGCCCAATATTATAAGC
>JBHLPN010000374.1:0-3074 GCA_048939445.1 Promethearchaeota archaeon
TATTGTAAATTAGGTTTAAAAATTAAACCTAATATAACAAATACATCTGATGGAAAAAATAAATTAAGTTGAAGGTGAAAATTGAACATGGTAAGTATGTTTGCGAATATGATAATGAAGAAGATGGCAGTACAAAAGGATGTTATCTTCGATATGAAGAATGTAAAGGAATTTAGAGAAGAATTTGAAAAAATGTTTGTAAAGATGAAGCCTGCAAAAGGTATTACTCTTGAAGAAATTCAAATAGGAAATATTTCCGTAGAAAAATACTTGTTAAATTCAGAAGACTCAAAATCAAGAGTCATGCTATATTTGCACGGGGGAGGATATTTTAGCGGGTCCTATATATCTCACAGAAGGTTCGTATCGATATTGTGCAAAAAGTTACATCTTAATGCATACAGTATAAATTACCGGCTTGCTCCAGAAGATCCGTATCCCGCTGGTTTAGATGACGCATTTTTTGCATATAAATGGATGTTGGAAGAGAAGTCAATTCCAGCAGAAAAAGTAATTATCATGGGTGATTCTGCTGGAGGAGGATTGACTCTGGCATTACTTCATCGAATTGGAATACAAAATTTACCTCAACCAAAAGCAGCTATATGTTTGTCGCCTTGGACTGACCTGACCTTAACTAGTGAGACTTTTAGGACGAAAGTAGAGGAAGATGTCTTCTTCAATGTGGAAAATATGAAAACTAGTGCTAAAGCTTATCTAAAAACGCAGTCTCCAAAAAATCCAGAAATTTCACCTATTTTTGCTGATTTCAATGGATTTCCTCCAATATTTCTACAGGTGGGGACAAGAGAAATGTTACTTGATGATTCGTTAATTATTGCAGAAAAAATGAAAAAACAAGGAGTTTCCGTAACTGTTGATCTGTGGGAAGGAATGTTTCATGCGTTTCTCATTTTTAGCGCGATTCCAATAATAGGAAAGCTGACACCTGAATTCAGACAGGCGTTGAAAAATGTGAAGAAATTCGTAGATAGTCTTTGAAAGGAGTTAATAAATTATGAAGATTGATGATTTGATAAAAGAAATTTCCATGATCTGGAAAGAAGTGGATGAACAAATACCTTTAATGCGTGAAGCGGTGGTGAAGGGACTTAAAAAAGATTTCGAAACTTTTGAGCATGATGATGCTCATATACAGAAAGAGTTACTTTTTCTCAATGATGCACTAACTTTTTTGCAAAAAAAATGGACAATGGATCTAATATATATCATCAGAATTAAAGGAAAACCCTTTTTCAATGACATTCGCCGAGCTTTACCAAATATAAATTCACGGACGTTAACAACTCGCTTGAAAGAATTCGAGGAAAATTATATTGTAATTCGAACAGTAAGTAATACACAACCCATTCGAGTTAGTTATGAACTAACAGATTTAGGAAAAGGTGTGTATGAGTTATTACTTCCATTACTACTTTTTTTTGCTAGTGAAAAATATAAAATAGATCAGAAGGAGGTGCATACATTATGATTTTGATAATTTTGGCTTATATCTTCTCAAGTTTATCACTTCTAATGAGTATCCTACTCTTTATTAGAATGAAGGCGCCATGGGGATTTATATTATTGCCTTTTAAATCTGTTGCAATGGGGTGGTCTCGTTTTTGGGCTATAATGGGTACAGTTGGTGCTATAATTGGGTTGGTATTTCAAGTTTTTTGGGCTGTTTTGATAGGGATTATTGGTACTATTATAATGACCTTATATGTCTGGCGATGCTCTCGAGATCACAAAGGTTTTGAAGATGCCTTTGGTACTGGCTGGTCGGACCTAATATTGCCTGAACAATCCAAGCTTATGGTTCAAAAGCGAGGGTCATGGTTTTTGAAAACAAAAACATCTCCCAAGCCTTCTTGGGAGCGCGATGTCCCTTTCTGGACCATTCCAGGTATGGATCGGCAACTACTATGTGACATTTGGCGTCCAGCTAATGGCAAAGTTTCTGGCTTGGCATTCATCTTCTTTCACGGAAGCGGTTGGGGTACATTAGATAAAGATAGGGGCACTAGACCTTTCTTTCGCCACATAGTAGCACAAGGACATACGGTGATGGATGTAGCATATCGCCTTATTCCTGAAGTAGACATATACGGAATGATCGGAGACGTTAAACGGGCTATTTCGTGGATGAAGTCTAATGCAAACCATTATGGTGTGAACCCTGAAAAAATTGTGCTAGGGGGCGCTTCTGCAGGCGCACATCTTGCACTGTTGGCAGGGTATGCACCGAAGCATCCTGAGTTAACACCTGAGGATCTAAAAAAAGCTGATCTATCCGTGTGTGGCATCGTCTCCTACTACGGATCCACAGACTTAGTAGCTGGATATGAACGATATGGTTGGGAAGGTAAAAACATGCCTGCAGAGCCTATTGGTGCCGATCACGATCACCTCAAACCAATAGGGAGTTATTATTATGCTGGCCGAGTAGATCTCTTATTGGGGGGTTATCCAAAGGAAGTACCTGATATGTATCAATTAGCTTGTCCAACCACCCATGTTCATCCTGGTTGTCCGCCTACTTTACTAATGCAAGGAGCTAGAGATTTCATTGTTCCCATGGTAGGCACCAAAGATCTTTACGCCAAACTTGTTGAATCAGGCGTACCCGTAATTAACGTGGTTTTCCCATGGACTGACCACGCCTTTGACTTGATACTTCCGCAATTCTCTCCCCCAGCTCAATCAGCATTATATAATGTGGATCGATTTCTAGCACTCATGGTAAACAAGGATCTCTGGCAAGCCAAAAACAAATGATGAGGGATGCTGACTTCATGCTAAGGGGTAGTATCCCACTCTAATTAGATTCTTTTAAATTCTCATTTTATTTAGTTTTATTTATGGAATTAGAAAAGATTGAACTTAAAATCTGAAATCCTCAACTTGAACAACTTTGAAACCATTTATCGAATTAGAAAAATTACTACTATTCTATCTTAAAACCTAAATTTGTTTCTGAAGTTATCTTTCCACCATGGTTCGTTGACGAATCAAATATATCATAAAATTTTTATGGAAATTGGTTTTTATTAGAATATCATATAATCTAA
>JBHLPN010000093.1:0-9782 GCA_048939445.1 Promethearchaeota archaeon
AAATATGATTTAGCTCGAGAGAGTTTAGACAATGTAATACGTGCGACAAATACCTGCTTTTGTGGAATACAAATGCGGGAAGAATCTAAAGAAAAGAAACAAAAGCTCTTAGCTGAAATTGAGGAATTAGAAAAAAAATCTTAAATTTCTTTTAAATTTTTGAGAAGTTATCTTAACGTAAGGTAGTTTATAAAAAATGATTAGTATTTTTAAGAAAGCGAAAAATAATAAACTCAAGAAAGCTATAAAAGTACAAAATGTTAATGCAGAATCTGATATATTACAAAAAGTAGAGAGTTTTCGTATGACGCCTTGCGGTTTTGATTATTCTAATATGATTAAACGAAATAGTAAAAGAAGATCATAATTAAAATTTAAGCAAAGAAAAGGCTTTATATCATTCTCTTATCGATTAGATTAAGTTATTTCTTATATCCTACTTTTATTATCATTGAAATTGATTCATCAAAAGGTTGTCCCTCAACTTGGCATTTAAAAGGCATTTCTTCAGATGTAAATAATTCTGTGAAATATCCTAGCCAATAGGAACTGTATCGCTTATTTTGGCGATGTCTGAAGAGTAGATGAAATTCATCTTCACTTTCTTTTACGACATCAATTGTATGGAAATAATTAGCAACAACCCACATTTTTTGGATAGTTTTTATAATTTCTTCTATTGAAAGACTCTTAAGTGGTTTTGCCTCATTATACCACAGAATTAAATCGACAGCAACATTTTTACGCCAAGGTTTTTTCAAACTCTCTTCTGGCGCTTCAGCTGCTGCAATTAATTGATTAAATGTGGTCTTTCCTATAAGCATCATTTTCATCTCATCTCTAGCGCGAACCCAAAGATCTCTATCTAACTCTTTCTGATCTCCATAATACTTTATTGCTCGTTCAATAAACTTAATATCAGTTTCATCAACATTTTTAAATTTTTCAATAATAGCATGGATTTCAGGCGAAAGAGTGTTAAAATCATCATAACATTTAACAGCATTTCTTACTAAATCTGAAATGGTTGTCCCCTTTTCTTTGTATTTATCAATTAAACTCCTTGTTTCATCACTTACTTTAACATAAATAGGTTTATCTTTAGGTTCAGGTTCTTTAATGTCATCAATTTGGGTTTTATTGGTTTTATCATCTGATTTTTCACTATTCTTGGACATTTGAATTAACCTCTTTATTTTTAATCTTATTTTTTACAATTTCTAAAGTTGAATATATATCTTTATATTAATAAAGTTTAATTTTATTTATTAAAAGAGAAAATGGCTCTTTTAAACAATTCTAATGCATATATAGAAGTATATACTTCAAAAATACTTAATTATTTGTAATTTACTATTTATTTATATATATTAATATATATATTTCAACACCCAAATTTAAAGGTTTCCTGTTATTTTTATAAACGTAATAATAAAACCATAACATTTAAATATATAGGTATATAAAGATATATCGGGATTAATTAAAAATATAAATATATATAAACAAATATAATAAGGTGGATTAAAAAAAATTGGCTTGGGTTCCTTTTATAGTTGCAAATAGACGTAATAAGTATTATCGATCTAGAGGAACTAGTGCTATAGCAGCTTTAGTAATATTTTTTTTAATATTTGGAGTGCTATTTTTCGTATTTTTTAACCGTATGAGTGGATTTACAATGCCTATATGGACTATCATTATTGGCTTTGGTATTTTTTTGTTAATTATTACAGTGATAATTGCAATTGCTGCTTCCATGAGTGATACATACAAGAAACCGAAAGAAAGACACTTGAATTCACAACCATATCAAGCTCAAAAGCAAACTCAGCAAACTAATCCATATATATACCAAAATACAATTCAAAAACAATTTGAATTGCCACAATATAAGGAGATTAAACGAGAGATACCAATAGTTTCTGATATTAAGTATTGTATCTACTGTGGAGCAAAAGTCGAAAGGGATGCGGTATTTTGTCATCAATGTGGTATAAAATTATAATACAAGGAGGGTATAATAGAAATAGCATTGTTTTTAGTAATAATATATAATAATTATTCCTTTAAGGTCAAATAAGTTAAATTTTAAAACCGAATTAAATAATTCAATTATGCTAAAAAAAAGGACGATAACTAAATTTCCTAAAATTCAGTGGAAACAAAAATATAGTATAACTATTATTATAATCATATTTGGAGGTTCCATGTTATCTCTATTAGGTTTTTTCTATAATGAATTTTATGACATATTTTTCAGCATTAGTTTAGGATTATTTATTGGAGGAATTATTATGTCGATTATATCGACAATTCTAGCTGAAATGTCGACTCATGATCTTCAAAGTGCTGATCACATTGATCATGTAGATCATGCGGATTTTGGACATGTTGATCACATAGATCATGTAGACCATGTGGATCTTGGACATGTTGATCATGTAGATCATGCGGATTTTGGACATGTTGATTATATAGATCATGTAGACCATGTGGATCTTGGACATGTTGATCATGTAGATCATATAGACCATATGGATCTAGGACATGTTGATCACGTAGATCATGTAGACCATATGGATCTAGGACATGCTGATCACGTAGATCATGTAGACCATAGTGATCTTAGCCATATCGAACACGTTGATCATGCTGATCATCTCGATGATACAGAAGATTATAGTATTGTTAATGATACTACCCCTGCTCCATTTATGCTATTATTTTCTACATCATTATTACTGTTTGGAATATCTGGAATATTATTCTATTATCTTTTTAATAATAGTGCCAAATTTCTTATATTCTTCGCAGCTCTCAGTGTAACCTTTTTAACAACAAAATTAATTTCTACAACTTGGAAAAAGATAGCAAAATCAAGATTCTATGACATTTCATCTACTCAAAATTTAATTGGACAAAAGGGAGTAATTGTTTTAGATGTAGATAGTAGAGGAGGTGTTGTAAAAATTCAATCCAATAATCCTATGAAATTCGAGAGAGTCCATGTAAAGCCATTACATAGTGAATCATTCTTTGAGAAGGGAGAGAAAGTATATATTTGTGATATAAAGGATGGTTTTTTATTAGTGGATAATAAATTAAGCTCAATTAGATATAGAACGAGGTAAAATTGGTTTAGAGTAAAATATTGTTCAAATTTTAAAATAAAAAAAAAAATTCATAAAAAAGTTAAAAAAAAATAGGAGGCAAAAAATAGGAAGATGTTGTTTCAAGAAATAAATATTTGGATTACTTGGTTAGTTGTAATAGTGATAATAGTGGCTTTTCTCTTTTTAATTTTTATGGCTACGAGATATAGAAAGTTTAAAACCAACCAATTCGTTATTCATCTGCGTAATGGAAAAGTTAAACATGCTGGATTAGGAGGGAGTTTATGGTTATTACCTTTGATTGATGAATATTTGGTAATACCTACTACTAGTATTCAAACAACATTAGAAGCTCACGAACAAGTTGTTTCAATGGAATATCAAAACATCTCGATTGTAGGGATGCTGATATGGAAAGTGATAGATCCTGAGAAAGCTTTTAGTGCGGTTTCATGGAATACAAGAGACGACAACTATGTAGAGAAAATATTAAAAAATGCAGCAGAAGCGATTATACGTACTACATGTGCAAATATGCCAATCGAGAAAATCATTCGAGAGCGTCGAGAGATAATTAACATAGTAAGTAAAGAGATTCATGAATTAACAGCTGATTGGGGAGTCATTATCGAATCAATTGAAATACGAGAAGTAAACATTCTTGAACCGGGTTTGAAGAAGAATATGGAAGCTGTAAAACAAGCAATTGAAGCTAAAAAAGCAAGAATAGCAAATGCAGAAGCAGAAAGAGAATCAAGAATGAGAGAATTGGAAGTTCAAAATGAGATTGGTATCCAGAATCAACAAGTTGAAAAGGAGATCGAGTTAAGAAGAAAAGATAAAGAAATAGCAATTGCAGATCAGGAAAGGGAGCGTAAAAAAATTGAAGCTGATGGTGAAAGACAGAAAAAGATTATTGAAGCTGATGCTAATGCTCAACAAATAAAACGTAAATTAATCGCTCAAGCTGAAGGTGAGGCTGAAAATATTAAACAGCAAATGCTCGCTCAAGCTAAAGGTTTTAAAGAACAAGTTGAAGCAATGAGTACTGCTGATGAAAGGTTCTTAGCAGTTCAGTTAACTAATATTTTACCTGAAGTGTTTAAGAATTTGAATCCTGATAAGATGTTCATAATGGGAGACAGTAATGAAGCGTTCAGTTCTCTTTCTCGCGCAATACTACCTTTTTTACAACTACTACCTGAATATTCTGATAAGATCAAGGATTTCTTTAACAATGGAGGCGCAAAAAAAATAAAAGAAGTATTAGTTAACAAGTAATACAAATTTTTTTTTTTTAATTTTAAATAATAAGGATAAGGATGGGTGCAATTTGATTAAAGATATTGAAAAAAAATTGGCTGAAGGTAATTTAAAGTTTAAATGGAAAATTATGCAAGATTTGGAAACCATTCCAATTGAAGAAAATATCCTTAAATATCCCCTGTTAATTCTAACTTGTATGGATCCAAGAATAGATGTTCATCGAATCTTTCAACTTAATCCTGGAGATGTTTTAGTTTATAGAAATGCTGGAAATATCTACACTACAGATATGTTAAGAACTATATTGTTAGCTATTGTTAAATTCAAAATTAATTACATTATAGTTTTAGGCCATTTAGATTGTGGAATGACTAAAATTAATCTAAAAGAATTAAGGATGAAATTACCTTCTGAATTTCTTTCACAGTTATCAAACAATTATTCTGAAGTTCTTTCTGAATTAAATAGTTTTTTTAGACCATTTAATAACGAAATAGAAAATATAAGGAGACAAATCAAGACTTTAGACTCAATTAAGGATCTGTACCCAGAAATTGAAATCACAGGAATGTTGTATGATATTAAAACAGGATTAGTATTTGAGTATGAGACATTTAAGGACTATAAATTATTTGAGAATTTTGAGAAAAAGTATAAAGAGATGCTTGTTGAGAAGAAGGAACAATTTGCAGATTTTTTAATCAATTATGAAGCTGAAAAAATATTAGAAAATGAATCAAAAGATATTTCACAAGAGAGCGGATTAAGTGAAGTTGGAATTCCTTTAACTCCTCGCAACAATGAAATAAAAGAAGATTACCCAATTGTTGAACATGAGAAATCTGAAGAATACAAAATGAAATCAATTATACCAAAAATTTCAGTTCCTAAAATCCAATTCCATAAAGTTAAGATATATATTCCCAACACAATTAGAAAGTAAAGATATATAATAGATTAAGATTCTTTTTTTTATTTTCAAGACTTATTCAATTTAAAAAAAAAAAGAAAAATATAACCAATCTTCCTTTATTTATTTTGTTCACCATAATTGATCAAGTTTTCCAAAAGTCTTCTCAAATACTTTTCAAATTCATCAATCTCCTTCTCAGAAAAACCTTTATAAAAAATATCTTTCATTTGAATAGATACTTGAATAAACTTTTCCTGTAAATCTTTATTCTTCTTGGTTAATTTTATATGTATGGTTCGCTTGTCATTTTCAGAAGGTATTCGCTTAATATGACCAGCTTCTTCAAGTTTGTCTAACATATATGATAAAGTTGCTTTGCTTAGCATTGTTTTTTTTTTTAGAGTTTGGAAGGAAATATTATCTTTACGCCAAAGTGGAAACATCACTCTACCTTGAGCAGCAGTAATTTCATCAATTTGATAATCCTCTAATAATTTATCAAAAACACTCAGCATAAGTTGACGAATCTTAGTTATTAAAAAACCTCCCTTCCTTAGATTTTCCATTATATCTCACTTTCATTTAAAGAATTAATTTATTATAACTCTGATAGAAAATTTTGTACAGCTTTTCTGAATAATTCAGGTTGATCATCATGTACTACATGCCCCGCATTTGGAATCTCAATTAATTGACAGTTTTTTATTGTTTTTACCATTTTTTCAGCGTGCTCGCGTTGAAAACTACTATCACCACCTTTAATAATCAGTGTAGGGCATTCTATTTGTTCTAATTCGTCCCATCTTGATTTTTCAAAGCTTAAACTAAGTATTCTAAGTAGGTGTTCAAATTTGAAAATAGGGTAATATCCTAATTCTTTTTCTTCGAGTAGTTCAATAAAGTGATCTGCAAATGTAGGATGTAAATTTCCAAAAAATAAACACGCTTCTTTTAAACAACTAAATGGGACTGGCCATGATTCAAAGAATTTTTCCCATTCCTCAAGAGCTTCCATAGGGGGTGTTTCAGCACTTTTATCTTCAATAATCAGAGCTTTAACGAGGTGTGGGTGCAATGCTGCTAAACCCCAAGCTATCGAACCACCCATAGAATGTCCAATCATGATACTATTATGAATGCTTAGCTCATTCATAGCTATTGCAATATCATCAATCATTATATCACGGGAGTAATTAAAATCAGGTTTTTCACTTCTTCCATGCCCTCTTTGATCAAATCCTATAACATGATAACTTTCTCTTAACCAAAGTGCCGTTTCAAACCAACTGGTTGCTCTAGACATAAGTCCATGTAATAGGACGACATTTTCTCCTGATCCTCTAAAATCGATATAAGCCATTCGTACATCTCTTCCATTGACATATCCTCGTTTAATATCAGTCATTTTACATCCAATCAGATTAATTAAGGCTTAAATTCAACTTGATTTAATTTATAATAGAACCTTGCATCTTCTGGGTTAAATCGAAGTATAGTATAGTCAGGATCCTCCAATCCTTTTGGATAATATCTGATAGAACTATCCAACCAGAATTGTCGCTTTATATCCCTATCTTCTACTATTTCTACTTCACCTCCAAACATCAATCCTTTAAATTGTTCAGGATCGCAAAAATAAACAGCAACTTTAGGATTTTTCTTTATGTGGTCGATTTTAGAAGAACTAGTGTTTGTTGAGAAATAAATTACGTATTTATCTTCTAGTTTATCATAGAAGTTAGAAAATTCAGGATATCGCTCCTTATATCTTGTGTTGAGTAGTGCTCTTGTTATAGGAAAACCATTAGAGTCAATTGTTGAAAAATAGGCAACAAGCGAATTTTCAATTAACTCTACGCTTAATTTTTTTGCTTCATCTAATTCCATATATCACACATTTTTGTTTAGTTTAAATCAAACCTCTAGATTATTTTTTTCCTGGATCAAATTGAACCTTTTGTAGTCTATAATAAAATTGTGCAGTTTTTGGGGATAACCGGAGTAGAGTATAATCTGGATCCTCTAAACCCTTAAAATAGTATTTTGTCCACCAATCTAACCAAATTTTTCGCTTTATTTCCATATCATCAATAACTTCTACTTCACCTCCAAACATAATCCCTTTAAAGTCTTCGGGATCACAGAAATATACACAAATTTTAGGATTTTTACTAATGTGCTCAGTTTTAGATGATGATGTATTAGTTGAGATATATATCTCGAACTTATTGTCTAAACCAGCGAAAAACTCAGAAAATTCTGGAAATTGTTCCTTATTTCTGAGGTTAAACATTGCTCTTGTAATGGGATATCCGCTAGAGTCAATGGTTGTTAAATATGCTGCTTTAGCGGTCTCCATTAACTCTAAACTTAATTTTTTTACTTCTTCAACTTCCATTTTATATACCTCTTTATCTTTTTCCTTTTATTTCATAAATTTTCCCTAATTTTATCTAATCTCTCCTTAGCTGAAGGGGTCTTATCGAAAGTCATTTTTAACTTATCACAGAAATAATCATCACAATGGGCACAATTTTCAAATCCTTTATCTCTACAGCAACTCCTTATAGGACACTCACTGCACCAACCAAAATGTTTACCTTCCGAGGTACATCCATCACAATAAATATCCTCAGGTTTAAATGTCATTGATTCACTTGACCATTCTTTTGCTACTTTTTTAATTTCATCAAAATCATCCTTTTGAGTAGCTATATAAGCAGGGCATTCTGAACAATTTATTCCGCAATAAGCAATTATTTTTTTCATATTTTAATTCCTCACTTTTTTTATTTTATATTTCAATTTTAATTTTGATTTAAAAAAAAATTTATTTTTTAGGTTTATAACTTGTTCCCACTTCATATGCTTCCGCTAAATAATCCCCAATTTTCCAGTATGGACCATTAGGCATTAAACAAATAAATGAGTCAAATTTTTTAACTTCTGGTTTGTTGTTCTTTATGTATTTTTCATCAGAATATATTTCGATAATTTCTCCTATAAATAAATCAGTATTTTTGAATTCTTTAATATTTACTAGTTTACATTCGATATTGACGCTACATTCTTTAATCATAGGGGCGGTCCTTAATTCTCCATAAAAAAGCTTGAATTCCTTTGACTTGTCTACTTTGGCCCCAGAATGTAAACCACAGTAATCTGTTACAACAACCATATCACTAGTAGGAATATTGATGCTAAATGATCTATTTTCCTTAACCCCTGAATTGGTATAGTGTTTTTTTGACATTGCCACACCAATTAATGGAGGATTATCATGTAGCATGTTAAACCATATAATTGTATTAAAATTAGGTTTACCATTTACATGAGCTCCTAATATACATACTGGTAAGGGCAATAATGGTAATTTCCATCCTGTTTTAACTTTACCTATTTTTTTTCACCCTTGTTATAAAATTTAGCAAAATGTATCTCAGTAGAAACTTTTTCTTTAGTTTTGTTATTTTTTCTATGAATTGAATTATTATAATAGATATAATTATCAATTCCAAAACGAAAAGACATTGTTTCCATACTTTTTCAATATTTTTATTAGTTTGATTTCGAATGTTCGATTCCGAACGTTCGATATAGAACAAATATCTTCTTTCATATTTAAATCTTTTGCAATTAATATCAGCTTGCTTAAATTATAAATCGAGTCTTTTACTACTTTTTATGGGGGTACTATATAATAATTGATCCTATAAGAACCAGAAATATATTAATCCCTAAAATATCTATGATTGTAGAAGTAGCTCCTATAATTACTCCTATTATTCCCACAGCGAGTGATTCCTCTTTAATAATACTGATTCCACCAAGAATTACTGATAACATTGGAAATACAATATTCATAATTGAGAAGATCAAAAAAAGGTTAGCAATGTTAATTAAAATAACACTAGGGTAAGTTTTAGAAAAATAATTAATTAATATAAATAGAACTCCAACCACTATAATTCCAACTATTCCACAAATTGAAGAACTAATACCTAATTTGTTTTTCATTTTGATGCCATTTTTTATTTTTCAAATTTTGCATTTTTAGATAGTATAATACAATTTTAACTTTATTGTATATAAGTATTTTTTTTACAATAACTAATAACAAATCTATTAATACTTATT
Organism: Promethearchaeota archaeon; assembly: GCA_048939445.1. Lineage (GTDB taxonomy): Archaea > Asgardarchaeota > Lokiarchaeia > Sigyniarchaeales > SOKP01 > Loki-b32. The sequence goes on from JBHLPN010000093.1 coordinate 9,433, forward strand.
CTAAAATTATTTAAATTTGTTTTAATTTTTAGAATATCATTAATCTATAAATCTCTTTAGTGAAAAACCATGATTGAATACATCTTTTTAGTTATATTCTTCATTATTGCTATAATAGAAGGATTTGGAGAACACAAGGATAACAAAAAAATCATTTATATTACCAAACCACTTTTAATGCCTTTGTTGATTTTATTTTATATTTTTGGTGTATTTGAAGCAACAGCAGCTATAACTCGCATAGACTGGTTCATTGTCGTTGCATTGATTGGTGGGTGTGCTGGTGATATTTTCTTGATGCTCAAGGATCAGGACAAATGGTTTATATTTGGAATGGGAGCTTTCTTAGT